>CAZZUZ010000018.1:0-15704 GCA_964657315.1 Vulcanimicrobiota bacterium | reverse complement strand
GATAGCTCGCTTCGTAGAGCGGGTAGTCCGCAGCGATGCAGGCGACTTCATAGTTGTCACCGGTTATGATCGTCGGCGCGGTCGAGCCCTTTACAGCCGGCCCCAAGTTGTCGCCGAAGGTGTAGCTCACCGCTCCACCGCCCTGAACGACCTGAGTGTAGTATGCGTCGATGTCCGCATCGACGAGCTCGATGAGCGTTTCGGTGGTTCCGGCCGGAGCCACGCACGTCGCCGTGCCGCCGCCCGCGCCGTCTTCGGTGAAGGTCGGAGTCGCGCCGAATGCCGGCAGACCTGCAACGTTGGTGAGCGAGTTGAGCGACGTTGCCGTTAGCGTTGTGGCCGACGTGTCGGACGAACCGACGAAGATCGACAGGTTGTACGCGCCGGCGACCGGTGTGAGGTCGAACGTCGTGTAGCCGAAGCCGTATCCCGTAAAGCCGGTAGGATACGTTCCGTCCTGAACCTGCGGATACGCCGGTTGACCGCCGCGATAGGCGGTCGCCCCGGCGTCGATCAGGCCGTCGCCGCCGTAGAACGGTCCGCCGTATTGGCCGCCGGTCGTGCCGTCGAGCAAGTCTCCGAACAATTGAAAGTTTGGAGCCTGTGCCGTCGTGCTGTTTTCCGGAGCGAAGCCGTATCCGAAGACGCCGCCGGCCTGTCCGAAGGTCGAACAGGTCGCGTTGGCCGTAACCACCGACTGCAGCGAGCCGCTGATGTGGTTCGTGCCCGCATCGACGTTCGCGGCGCATTCCGCGAAGCCGCCGCCCGCCGCATTCTTGATGCCGACGACGCCCGTCGGAACCGTAAAACCCGCGGGACCCGTGATCGTCGGCGTGTTCAAAAGGGTGGCCGAGAGGCCGTCCTTTTGACGGAACGTCGCGACGAGGTTGAGCCCCTTGGTGCCGTCATTGAACGTGGCGACGCCGGAGGCCATCTGCGCTTTCGTCGTGTTCGCGAGATTGACCGAGGTGAATCCGGGTTCGATTGCGCCGTTGCCGGCGGTACAACCCGTGACGAGAGCGAGGCCGGTGAAGGCCGCGATCGGACGAATGTTTTTCAACGCGTCTCCCACTTAGAGTGCCAACTGGTAGTACAGGCGATACGTCGTCGGCGCAGCGCTGTTGAGGATGCGATAGGGATCCTGACCGAACTGGGTTGGCGTGTACTGCTGGAACCCTTCGTTCGGGTAGTTGATCGGGGTCGTGCTCTGACCGGTCTTGGGACCGGCGATGCCAGTCGCTACCGGCTGGTAGCGGCTATTGTAGGACGGAACGCTCGAGTACGTCTGATTGAACAGATTGGTCGCGAGAATACCGAACGTGTTGTGCGATCCCGGCGGGCTGAATTCGATGCTCATGTTGGTCGTGAAACGCGGATCGACGATGATGCCGCCGGCGCTCGACGTTTCGGCCGTTCCGCGCTTGGCGGCGATGTTCGGCGCGAAAACCGATCCCGGATTCTGCGGATCGATGTAGTTCGGCGACAACGTCTGACCGAACGCGGCGACGTTCGCGGCGTTGGTGTTGGTCAGGTTGTACGGGATGCCGTTGATGTAGGCTGCCGTGACGTTGCCGACGCCCGAGGGATAGCCGCGCGAGTAGGTCACGATCGGGTTGAACTTGAGGCCCGAATGCGTCCGGTAGCTGAGCGCCGCCGAAGCGGTCAGCGGCGAAACGAATCCGACGCGGTACTGATTGCCGAGCGCGAGCGACTGGCCCGGGATCGGCGGGAAGAAGTCTTCCTGAATCAACGGGCTCGGCACGACGTTCGAGAACTCGTTGATGTAGGTCGCCGAGAACGTTCCCGAGAGGCCGTATGCGGCTTCCTTCGTGAGGAACAGTTCGACGCCGCTCGTGCGGCTCTGACCGAGATTGGTCGCGGTCGACGGACCGAACTCGATGTTGCCGCTCGCCGGGTCGACGATGGGCTGACCGTTGGGTCCCAGACGCGGCTGCGCGACGAGCGCGAGCGCGTCGTAACCGCGGCGATAGAACGGCGTGAGCTTGAGGCCGACGCCGGCCGGGAATTGGTGCGAGTACGACGCTTCGAAGTTAGAGAACGTCTCCGGCTTGACGGGCTGCGTGGGGATGCCTTCGAGGTTGTTCTGGTAGTCCCATCGGAGCTGGTCGCCGTAGTTCTGACAGAGCAGGTTGCCGGTGACGCCGCACGTATACGCGGGGCCGCCACCGGCTGCCGCACTATAGGAAGGTACCTTGAAGTACTTCGAGTACGCGCCTTCGGGAGTCGTTACGTCGACGAACGCGATCGGCGCGAACTCGGCCGAACGAGCGTACGAAAGACGAATCGCGTCGTTGCGCGTGAGCTGGAGCGAGACCGCAGCGCGGGGCTCGACCAGGAATGGCTTCTTTTCGTCATTGGAGACGTTCGTGAACGGAACCTGATACGTGGTCCCGCCGAACGACTGCGTATGGTAGCCGCTGGGGGCATATTCACAGTTGTCCGGAATGCCGCCGGTGAGCGCGCCGGCTGCCGATGCGGCGGCCTGCGCGACCGTCGGATTACAACCGCTGTCGAGGCCGGGCAGTTGATAGTTCGTGCCTTCGAGGCGGAGGCCGTAGTCGATGACCGTCTTGTCGTTTGGCGTGAACTTGTCACGGAGATAGAACGCCGTGTCCTGACGATTGACGCGCGCGATTTCCGTGTTCGCCGGAACGGCCCCGGGGCCGTTGGGGAAGTAGTTGTAGAGGTAACCGCACGGCGTCGCGATTCCGAAATTCGCATCGGGACAATTCGCGGCCGTCGGGCTGATGAAGTCGCCGAGTTCGAAGTTCGAACCGAGCGCGCCCGTGATGTACAGCCCGTCCTGCGGGTCGCGCAGGTCGTAGTTCGGCTTGAGGAAGTCGTATTCGCCGCCGATTTGCAGCACGTGCTGCGATCCGGCCTGGACCTGATAGTCGAGCGTCGCGCCGTCGCGATGTCCGCCCTGCTTGGCCCAATACGAATTGAAGACGTTGCCTTCGCCGTCGTTCGCTTCGTCGAACGTCGACGTCGAATCGACCTCATAGAATTTCGCCGTGAGGAACGAGTTCGACGTCAGATTGTTCGAATACTGAAGCTTGATCGTGTTGTTCGGCTGATACGAGTTGCTCGCGCCGCGATTGGCCTGTTGGAGCGACTGCGAGAGCGACGTCTGATACGGCAGTAAGCCGACGATCGACGGGTTCTGCAACTGCGCCAGGGTCAGGCCGGTGTACGGTTCGAGGTAATTGCGGAGAATGAACCCGTCCGACGTCGGGAAACCGATGGTTCCGTTGCCGCCGTTGGTGCCCAGGAAGTTTACCTGCTGGTTGTCGATCAAGAACTGCAGCGACTGGCCGTTGTTCTTGCCGAACTTGAAGACGAGATTGTCGAGGATGTCGCGGCTCGTCTCGTAGGCGGGAGCGAACACCGCGCCCGAGCTGATCGAGTTCGCGGCCGTGCCATATTCGCCGTACTGTGTGTACGCCGAGTTGACGCCGAGGAACGACACGTAGTTCGACAGCTTACCGTTGGGCGTCGCAAAGCCGTATTCGAGGCTCAGCTGATGGCTGTAGGGATCGAGCAGCGCTTCGGCGTCGATCGTTCCGAACGCCGGATACGTACCGCGCTTTGCGACGAGATTGATCGATCCCGTGCCCGCACCGCCGGTCGTCACGTCGCCGGCACCCGGCGTCAGCTGGAGCTGCGAAACGTTGCCGTTGATCGAGAGGCTATTCGTGAACTGCGACGTGAAGGCGTCGACGTACGGAATACCGTCGAATTCGAAGCCTTCTTCGTTTTCACGGCCGCCGCGGAGAACCGGGTAGCCGTACTTGTCGAGGCTCGCGCCCGGAAGACGTGTGAGCAAATTCGTTTCGCTCGTCGCATCGTTCTTCCCGAGCAGCGTGCTGATCTGTTGCGTGGTCACCGTGTAGGTGTCCTGAGTGTTCTTGGGTTGGAACGCGCCGCCCACGCCGCGGACGGTTACGCGTCCGATCGTGGTGAGCGATTTGGTGATCTTCGACGACACGTCCGACGACTCGTCGGAAGAAACGGTCACGCCCGTGATCGTGAACGGCTGATAGCCGCTGATCTGGAGCGAAACCGTGTACGTGTCCGGCGTGACGCCGGCGAGTGCGAAGAAGCCTTTGCTGTCGGTCGTAGCTTTGTACGATCCGGTCGGGGAAACGGCGTTTACGACGACCGATGCGACCGGCGATCCGGTTTTGTCATCGGTGATCGTTCCCGTGATCGTTCCGGTCGTCCCAGCTGCAAAAAGGGTCCCGACCGTACTAGAGAACAGGGCAAACACCAATAGAAGGCCGACGACTAAGCGCCGCCCTCCACTTGGAAAGCGAGAATGAAGCACTCGAATATCTCCTCGTGTGCGTGATAGCCCGGGGTAATGACCTTAGAATCCGTTAAGGCCGAATTAAATCCTTGCTCTATAAGGCGCGACGTTGACCGCAGACGTTTCTGAGAATCTCGAAACGAGGAGCTTCCTGCAAGACGCGCTGGGTCGTGTTTTGCGAACGCCGGGAACCGTTGCGGGCGGCGTCATCGTGCTCGCAATCGTCTTTTTTGCGGTGTTCGCGCCGCTCTTCGCTCACGCCGATCCGCTCGCACAAGACCTCTCGCAGCAGGCGATCCCTCCCGGTGCGCACCACCTCTTCGGCACCGACAAGCTCGGGCGCGACGTGCTCTCGCGCGTGCTCTACGGCGCGCGGACGTCGATTGCGATCGGTTTCGTCGCGGTCGGATTCGCCATCACGCTCGGTACCGCGATCGGCCTCGCGGCCGGCTACTTCCGCGGCCGGGTCGATGCGGCGCTCATGGGCGCGATGGACGTCATGCTCGCCTTTCCGTCGATCATTCTCGCTATCGCGATCACGGTGGTGCTCGGACCGAGCGTCGGCAATTTGATGATCGCGGTCGGCATCGTCAACATCCCGCAGTACGCGCGCCTCGCGCGTTCTTCGGTGCTCGTCGTGAGCCAACTCGAATACGTCGAGGCGGCGAGAGCGATCGGTTCGTCGACGCTTACGATCGTCGGCCGTCACATTTTGCCGAACATCTTGGCGCCACTGCTCGTCCAGGCGACGCTCGGCGTCGCGACCGCCGTGCTCGAGGCCGCGGGTCTCTCCTACCTCGGACTCGGCGCGCGGCCCCCGGCTCCCGAATGGGGCGCGATGCTCAACGACGCGCGCGACTATTGGGTCTCGGCGCCGTGGGCGCTGCTCGCACCGGGCCTGGCGACGACCGCGCTCGCGGTCGGCTTCAATCTCCTCGCGGACGGCCTGCGCGACGCGCTCGATCCGACCGGCCGCTAGTGCCGGTCCTCATCGCGCTCGCCGCGGCGGGCGTGTACGGCTCGGCCGATTTTCTCGGCGGCTTCGCGAGCCGCCGCAACGCCGCCGGCACGGTCGTGCTGCTCTCGCAACTGTGCGGCGCGGCTTTGCTCGCGCTCTGCTACTTCCTCGCGCCCACGCCGATCACGCTCGACGACTGGCGCATCGGCGCCTGCGCCGGCGTCGCCGGAGCGGGCGCGATCGTCGCGCTGTATGCGGCGCTCGCCGTCGGCCGGATGGGCGTGGTTTCGCCGGTCAACGCGGTTGTCGGCGCGAGCGTGCCCGTCGTCTTCGCAATCGGGTTCGGCGAACGGCCCTCGGCCTTCGCATATGCGGGCGTGCTGTGCGCGCTCGTGGCGGTCGTACTCGTGTCTCTCGATGCGAAATCGGGACGGCTGTCGCTGCGCGAGCCCGGCGTTTTCCTCGCGGTGCTCTCGGGCATCGCGATCGGCGTCCTCTACGTGACCCTCGGCGGCGCCCACGGCGGCGCGGGCTTCGGCCGGCTCGTAGTCACGCGCGTCGTGTCGCTCGCGGTGCTCGGCGTCTATCTCGCGGTGCGGCGCGAGCCGATCCGGCCGGCGCCCGCATCGATGCGTTTCATCGCGCCTGCGGGCGTGCTCGACATGGGTGCCAACGTTTTGTTCGTCGCCGCCGCGCACGGCGGACTGCTCTCGCTCGTCTCGGTCGTGACCTCGCTCTATCCCGTGAGCACGGTGCTGCTCGCGCGTTTCTTCCTAAAAGAGTCGCTCAGTGCCGTGCAGTGGACCGGCGTCGCCTGCGCGATCGGTGGGGTCGTGCTCGTCGCGCTCTGAGCTTCAGCAGCCGGAGAATGCGGGATCGATGCGGTCGGCGGCCGACTTCTCGTCGTCGGCGAGCGGAAGCGCGCGTTTGGCGAGCGTCGTCGACGCGGCCTTGGCCACCGTCGAGAGCTGCGGCGTGACGCCCGCCGTCGGCCCGAACGCGCTCGCATCGAACTGCGAGCGCGCGACGCTTCCATTGCCGACGTTTGCGATGGCGGATTCCATCAAACGGTCGTGCTGTGTGTCGTCGATCGGATCGTGCGTATCGGCATAGGCGAGGAAGCGCCCGAGTTCGTCCGCGAGCGATTGCTGGTGATGCAGCGCCCCGCCGAGGGCGTCGGCAAAGGTTTGCAGGTCGCGCCGGGCCTCGGGCGTGGGCGCGTCTTTGAGCCGCTGCTCGAAGGCTTTCATCAGCTTGCGCGACGCGGCGACGTTGGCCGCGAGTTCGACGTAACGGGCGCGAACGTCGTTCGTGCCGCGCATCTTCGCGATGCCGCTCGAGTCCAGATCGACGACCGAGAGCGCGTATTCCGCATCGCCGAGCCGCGCGTCGAAGCGCTGCTCGTCGTCGATCGCTTCGGTCGCGTCGGCCGCGAGGTCGCGACAGAGCGGCGTCGTCGCGCGCACGCGGGTGATCTCGCGTAGCGGCGTTTGCGACGCTTCGGGAGCCGGCACCGCTGCGGGTTCGAGCGCGAGCAGGACGGCGACGATCAGCGTATGCGCGATCACGTCAGCAGCCTTTAAAGGCCGGGTCGATCAGAGCGCTCGCGCTGCGTTCGTCGTCCGCGATCGGTCGCGCGCGCTTGGCGATCTCGCTCGCGCCGTCTTTCGCGACGGCCGAAAGCGGCGAAGGTACCGTGTCGAGCGCGCTCGCGAGGCCCGTAGTCGCACCGCGGACGGGCGCCGCGTGCGCGACGCCGAAATCGCGCGCGGTCGACGCGCCGAGGCTGTTGTCGTTGACGTACGCGGGTCCGCCGAGCACGTTTTGCGATGCGATCGCTTCGAACGTCATGCGGTCGTGCGTTTCGGGGTCGATCGCGTCGTGCGCGTCGAGATAGGCGACGAAGCGGCCGAGATCCTCGGCTAGCACTTTTTGACGATAGATCGCGCCGGCCAGCGCGTCGGCGAAACTCGCGAGCGCTCGGCGCTGCTCGTCGCCCGTCGCGGCCTTCGCATCGTCGCGAAACGCGTTCATCGTCGCTATGCCGCCCACCGATGCCGCGCGCAGGGCGATGAAGCGTTCCTCGATCGCGCGCGTGCTGCGATATTTGGTCAGCGGGCTCGCGTCGAAGTCGAGCGTCCGCATCGCGGTTTCGGCATCTTCGAGCCGCCGGTCGTTCGCGGTCTCGACCTCGACCGCGTCGACGGCTCGCGCGACCAGCGCGCGGCAGAGCGGCGTCACGGCGTGCACGTGCCCGATTTCGCGCAGCGGCGCGGCGGACGGTTCGGGAGTGGGCGCGACCGGGTTCGACGTCGCGAGCAATGCGACGAGAAGCGTTCCGACGGCTAGAGCGTCGCCCATACGTCGAGTTTCGACTTCACCTTTGCGATTACTGCGTTCGTGAATTCGGTGGTCGACGCATGGCCGCCGAGGTCGCTCGTCGCGACGCCGGCGTGCACGGTCTCGAGGACCGATTCGTAGATCGCGCGCGAGGCGCTCGGACCGCGCGGGTCGGCCACGTGCGCGAGCAGTGCGGCCTCGGCCAAAATCATGGCCATCGGATTGGCGACGTTCTTCCCGAAGAGACGCGGCGCGGTGCCGTGCGGTGCCTCCGCCATCACGCACGACGGTTTGAGCGATTGATCGAATGCCATCAGGACGCTCTCGGCGCCGGCGATCGAACCGAAGAGCTGCATGACGAGATCGGAGAGGCAGTCGCCGTCGCGATTGAGCGACGGAATTACCATCGGATCGCCCGCGCTCGAAATGAGCAGCGCGTATGTCGCGTCGATGAGCTGCGGATCGTAGACGACGTCGGGATAGCGCTCGGCGGCGGCGTCCATCTCTTCTTTGAGCAATCCTTCGTAGACCGGGCTCACCGTGTATTTCGGGCCGCCGAAGACTTTGGAGTGCGTGCGTCGCGCGAGCACGAACGAATACTCCGCAACGAGCCGGCACACGCTGCGCGAGATGCGTTCGGTGCGAAATGCGATCTCGTCGTCGCCTTCGCGTTCGCGCCATTCGGTCGCGCCGTACGCGTCGCCCACGGCCATGCGCACGATCGAGATCGGCGAGTGGATGCCACCGATGGGCCGGATACCCGGCAGCCTGCGACCGGTGCGCACGATGACTTTGCCGTCGATCTCGCGGCGCAAGATGGCGTTGGGCGAACCGACGTCGCCTCTGATCTCCGGCGTGATCGTAGCCGCCTTGAGGCCGAGCCCGGCGCGCTTCATGGCGACCGCGGCTTCGTGGACGATCGCGTTTTTCGTTTCGCGCCGTTTGCCTAGCGAAAGATCGTAATATTCGAGATCGAGTTCGATCCCGGTCACTTCCGGATCGATGACGCGCAGCGCGTCGACCAGCAACTCCTGTCCGGTCTCGTCGCCCTCGAGAACTACGATCGTCGGTTTCGCCACGCGGCCTCGTTCTAGCGCGCTCCGACTCGATGCCTGCACGGCAAACGAACAGGTGTGCGCTTTCGGCGCTCGAACTTCGCTTGCCAATGGCACGCGTCCGGAAAAAGGCCCGTGCGACGTATCGAATGCGCATCAATCTCGAGATCGCGGGCATCGCGGCGTTCGGGATCGCTTTGTTACTCGCAATCGCACTGATCGCGCCGGCCGGATCGGGTGCGATCGGCGCGGCACTGGCTCACGGTTTGCACGCCTGGTTCGGACGTGCGGCGTGGCTCGTCCCGTTCGTCGCAGCGCTCCTCGCGGGCATCATCTTTCTCGAGATCAACGTTCCGCGTCAGATCGCGACGCTGGGCTTCGCGTCGTTCGCGTATTTCTGCATCGTCGACGCCTTCATGGGCGCGACGGGCGGCGCGTTCGGCGCCGTGCTGCAGAACGGATTGCGCTATTTCGTCGGTCCGCTCGGCGCCGATATTGCGCTCGCGATCTTCGCGATCGCACTCGGTGTCTGGATCTCCGGGCTCTCCGTCAAACGCACGATCGGCCTCGGCATTCTGCTCGGAGCGCGGCTGCGTAACGCCGTCGTGTCGCTGACGGCGGGCGCGTCCGAGCGCAGCGCGACTCCGGCGAAGAAAGCGATCGCGACGAAGCCGGCTCCGGTAACGTTGCGCGAAGCGTTTCATCTACCGGCGGTGATGCCGTCGCCCAAGCGCGCGTCGAAAGCGGCGGCGCTCGCGACGATCGCACCGGTGGACGCGCGTGCGTTCGTGCAGGCCGACGCATCGACCGCGGTCATCGATCCGCCGGCAGCGGTACCGGCCGAAGAAGACGACGACTACTACGAAGACGACGAAGCGTACGACGAGGTCGATGAGGTCGAGGGCGTCGACGAAGACGAGTACGAAGGCGACGACGCCGCGGACGATTCGGACGACGTCGACGCGGAGGACGACGACGTTTACGAAGACGACGAAGTGACGGCGCAGCGCGTCGCGCCCGCTGCACGCGTCGTCGTCGGCGATTACGAACCGGCGTCGGCGCTCTCGGAAGAAGCCGGCGCGAAACGCGTCTACCGGCTGCCGGAACTCTCCCTCTTCGATCCGCCGCAGGTGCAGATCGCGGACGATTCGTCGCGATCGGTGCTGCTCGAGGATACGCTCGCGTCCTTCGGCGTCGGCGCGAAGGTCACGCACATCGAGCGCGGTCCCTCGATCACGCGCTACGAACTCAAGCCCGAGCGCGGCATCAAGATCTCGCGCATCACCGCACTCGCCGACGACATCGCGCTCGCGCTCGCGGCCACGTCGGTGCGCATCGAAGCGCCGATTCCCGGCCGTTCCGCCGTCGGCATCGAAGTGCCCAACCTCGTGACGTCGGTCGTGTCGATCTCGGAGATCCTCTCGGCGTTGCCGCAGCGCGGCACGGTGCCGCCGCTGCACATGGCGCTGGGCAAGGACATCACGGGCCGTCCGGTCTTCGGCGATCTCGGCAAAATGCCGCACTTGCTCGTCGCAGGCGCGACGGGCAGCGGCAAGAGCGTCTGCCTCAATAGCATCATCGCGTCATTGCTCGTTTCCGCGACGCCCGATCAAGTCCAGATGCTCTTCATCGATCCCAAGCGCGTCGAACTCACCGTGTACAACGGCATCCCGCACCTCATCAAGGAAGTCATCACGGACCCCAAGCTCGCCGCCGGTGCGCTCTACGAGATGACGCGCGAAATGGATTCGCGCTACGAGCGGTTCGCCAAAGCCGGCGTGCGCAAGATCGAAGAGTACAACGCGAAGTTTCCTGATGAGAAATTGCCCTTCATCGTCATCATCATCGACGAACTCGCGGACCTCATGCTCGTCGCCCCCGCAAAGGTCGAGACGACGATCTGCCGGCTCGCGCAGCTCGCGCGTGCGACCGGTATGCATCTCGTCGTCGCGACGCAGCGGCCGTCGGTGGACGTCATCACGGGCATCATCAAGGCGAACATCCCCTCGCGCATCGCCTTTGCGGTGAGCTCGCAGATCGATTCGCGCACGATTCTCGATATGGGCGGGGCCGAACGATTACTCGGCCGCGGCGACATGCTCTACTTGCCCATCGACGCGCCGAAGCCGGTCCGCGCGCAAGGCGCGCTCATCACCAATCTCGAGGTCGAACGTCTCGTACATTTCTGGGCGGAACAAGCGCGTCCGGACAATCTGCTCGAGGTCGAGATCGTACCGATCGAAGAGGACGACAAGGCTGCGAAAAAAGACGTCGATCCGCTCGCCTACGAAGCCGCCGTCTTCATCATCGATTCCAAATTCGCGTCGACCGCGCAGTTGCAGCAGCGTTTTTCCGTGGGGCATCCACGCGCGGTCCGCATCATGAAACAGCTCGAGGAGTTCGGCGTCGTCGGTCCGCACGAAGGCACAAAGCCGCGGCAAATCAATATTGGGCTCGTGGAACTCGAAACGATTGCCGAACGCTTGGGGCGCAGCGACCAAACCGATCTCTTCGCGCAAAACGCTTGAGATCGCACAAACAGCCCCTCGCGGCGCATTCGGGCGCCGGCTCGACGTCGACGCCTTACGTCCTCGGCGGAGTCCTCGCGATCGCGGCGTCACTCGCCCTGGGCGCGCTGATCTCGAACAAGCCGCCCGGCAAATTCGAGCTGCTCGAACTCGGCCAGTACGGCGTCGCGACGCCGCTGGCAGCGTTCCTCACGGCCGCGGGCCGCTTTCCCGCGTATTTCGTGCTTTCGATCGTCGCGATCGTCTTCGGCGCGCTCAGGCGCGAGTGGCTCTCTCGCGCGATCGTTTCCGTCGTGCTGCTGATCGTAGTCTGGCAGACGAGCGATCTGGTCAAGCTGCTGTTCCATCGCGCGCGGCCGGAGCATCCGATCATCGCGGAAACGTCGTTCGGCTACCCGAGCGGGCACGCCGATCTCTCGATCGCGTTCTACGGCTTTTGGGCGTATTGGATTTGGAAGTCCGATCTCTCGCAGCCGGTACGGATCGCGCTAGTCGCGCTGCTCGGGCTCTGGACGCTCGCGATCGGCTGGTCGCGCCTCGCGCTCGGCGCACATTTCCCGGGTGACGTGCTCGGCGGCTATCTCTTCGGTGCCGGGTGGCTCGGCCTGGGCATCGCGGCGTCGGTCGAGATCTTGCGCCGCACGAATGCCTACCATCGCGGCATGAATACGATGGGCGTGCGGATCAGCCGGCGTTGATCGCAGCGGCGAACTCCGCCCGAGCGACGCCCCGGCGACGGTTGACGGCAGGCCGGCGCGTTCGCGCACCGGGTGCGACTTTGCTCGGAGCGATTCTTGTCGCGTTGATCATTGAAGCCGGAGCGGCTCCGCTGTAGTCTAAGAGACGATGGACTACGTGACCGACCCCGCACTGCGTACGATCGAACAGAAGATCGACGCCGGTATTTCTCTGGACAAGGCCGACGGCGTCGCGCTTTTCCGTACGCCCGACATCCACACGCTCGGCCGCTTGGCCAAGGCCGCCAAGGAGCGCAAGAGCGGGAAGAAAGTCTTCTACGTCCTCAACCGCTATATCAACTCGACCAACGTGTGCTACGCGAACTGCAAGTTTTGTTCGTTCGCCGTGGACGAGTTCAAAGAGAAGGAACGTACCGTGCGCATGCCCGCGGACGAAGTGTTCGCCAAGGCCATGGAGACGGGCTCCAACTTCAATCAGGTCCACATCGTCGGCGGCCACGATCCCAAGCAACTGTCGCTGGATTATTGGCTGCCGCTGATGCGCCGCTTCAAGGAAGCGCTGCCGCACGTGCAGCTCTCGCTCTTCACGGCGGCCGAACTCGATTACATGGCGCGCCGTCACCGTATGTCGTACGACGAAATTCTCGGTACGCTACGCGAAGCCGGCCTCGACAACATCAACGGCGGGGGAGCCGAAGTCTTCAGCGAGCGTTTCCGCAAACTCGTGTGTCCGAATAAAGTCGACGCCGCGCATTGGCTCGAGGTCCACGAAGTCGCTCACCGCCACGGCATCGCATCCAACGCGACGATGCTGTACGGCACGATCGAAACGCTCGAGGAGCGCGCGGAACACCTCATCATGCTACGCGAATCGCAGAGACGCTCGCCGGGCTTTAACGCGTTCATTCCGCTGGCGTTTCATCCCGACGGCAACGAGCTCAACGACTGCGGCCCGACGACGGGCCTCGACGACATCCGCATGTTCGCAACCGCGCGTCTGATGCTCGACAACTTCGATCACATCAAGGCCTACTGGATGATTCAAGGCTTGAAGGTCTGTCAGGTCGCGCTGCAGTTCGGCGCCGACGACATGGACGGCACGCACGGTTCGACCGACGAAGAGCGCATCTATCACGCGGCCGGTACGAGTTCGGGACAATACGTCGACGACCGCGAGTTTCGCAAACTCATCGAGGAATCGGGGTACGTCGCCGTGCGCCGCAATTCGACGTACGACGAGTTTCCGTTCGATTGGAAGCCCGAGGATGGGTCGCCCGCGCGCGAAGCCGTGCTCGTCTAGTGCGTCTTCGTTCGAGCGCGCGCGCTCTCGCGTTCGGACTCGCGTTCGGCCTTTCGCCGATCTCGCTCGGAACGGCGGCGCGCGCGGACGATCCCACACCCGCCGCTTCCCCGGCTCCCATTGCGCCGGAACGCACGGTCGTCACGCATCACAGCGCGCGCATCGGCGGCAGAGCGATCTCCTACAACGCGATCGCGGGCACGATCTTGCTGCACGACGCGCAGGATCAACCGACGGCGAGCGTCTTCTATCACGCGTACGTCGCGACGGGTCTGGGCGCGAGCGCGCGCCGTCCGATCACGTTTTCGTATAACGGCGGTCCGGGCGGATCGTCCGCGCTGGTCGACATCGGCGCGTTCGGTCCGCGCAGCGTCGTCACGATCAACGCGGCGCAGAGTCTGCCGCCGCCCTATCGGCTCGTCGACAACGCCGACAGCATTCTCGACAAGACCGATCTCGTATTCGTCGATGCCGTAGGCACGGGCTTTAGCCGCCTAGCCGGTAAGGGCAAGCCGAAAGACTATTACGGCGTCGACGAAGACGGCGATGCGTTCGCGCAGTTCATCCGCCGCTTCATCACCACGAACGATCGCTGGAACTCGCCGAAGTATCTGATCGGTGAGAGCTACGGCACGACGCGCTCGGCCGTGCTCGCGAAGAAACTCGAAGACCGCGGGATCGCGGTCAGCGGCGTCACGTTGATGTCGACGGTGCTGGACTTCGCGACGCTCGAAGGCCGAAAGGCCGACGACGAACGCTATTGGACGTATCTGCCGACGTTCGCGCAGACGGCGGCGTACTACAAAAAGTTACCGGAAATGCCGGCCGATCTCAATTCGTTCGTCGATTCGGTACGCGCCTACGCGATCGGGCCGTACGCGCACGCACTCGCGCTCGGTGACACGATTTCGCCAGCCGAACGCGACGCGGTCGCCGCGCAGCTGCACGCCTACACGGGTCTGCCGCTGGACTACATCCTGCGGTCCAACCTGCGCATACCCGCGGGTCGTTTCGAGAAGACGCTGCTCGGCGATCGCGCCGAGACGATCGGACGTTACGACTCGCGCTTCAACGCGTTCGAACTCGATCCGATCGATCCCGATGCCGAGACCGATCCCTCGTCGGACGCCGTGTTCGGCGCGTTCACGGCCACCTTCAACGCCTACGTTCGTGAAGAACTAAACTTCAAAACCGACGCCGAGTATCGGTTTCTCGCCTACGACGTCAATCGCGATTGGAACTGGAACCGCGGGCCGCGTTCGGAACCCGTCGCGACCGACGTGGTCGGCGATCTCGCGAGCGCGATGACGACCGACCGTTACCTGCGCGTGCTCTCGGTCAACGGAATCTACGATCTCGCGACGCCGTTTTTCGCGACGGAAGTCGCGCTGCACCATTTGGGCATCGCGCCGCAACTCCAGTCGAACGTCTCGTACGCGTACTTTCCGTCGGGCCACATGATCTATCTCAATCCCGTCGCGCACGAGAAGCTCAAAGAGACGCTCGACCGTTTCTATGACGGTGGATCGCACTAGCGCGATGTTACGCTCCGGCCGCATCATCTATACGAACGATCTGCCGATCTACACCGGCTTCGACGAAGGCGCCGTGCGCTATCCCGGCGCCTTGATCGCAGACGTTCCGGCGAACCTCAACGCGATGCTGCTCGACGGCCGGCTCGACCTCAGCCCGATCAGCGCGTTCGCGTGGGCGAAGAACGCCGACCGTTACGGCCTGCTGCCCGATCTCTGTATCGGCGCGCGCAAAGAGGTCTGGTCCGTGATCTGTGTGAGCCGCACGCCGCTCTCGGAACTCGGCGGCAAGACGGTTGCGGTCACGCGCGAGTCGGCCAGCGGCCGCAATCTCTTGCGCGTGCTGCTCGAACGCCGCTACGGCATCAAAGCGGAGTTCGTCGAGAGCGATGATCCTTTCGGCGAAGCCGCGAAGGGCAAGCCGGCGATGCTCATCGGCGATCGAGCGATCGACGCGCAACAAACCTTTGCCGCCGCGCACGTCCACGATCTCGGTGCCGAATGGCACGATTGGACGAACGAAGACATGGTCTTCGCCGTCTGGGCCGTACGGCGCGACGCGCTCGCTAGCCATCCGGCGGACGTCGGTGCGGCGCTCAACGCCCTGGTCGCCTCGCAGAAATGGGGCCTCGATCACCTCGGAGACATCGTGGCGTCGGCGGAGCGCACGATCCCGCGACCGGCGGGTTACTACGCGGCCTATTACCGCACGCTCAACTACACGTTCGACCAACGCGCCCGAGCCGGGCTCGCGCGCTTCGTGAGCGAACTCCACGCGATCGGCGCGATCGATCGCATCCCCAGCGTCGAACCGGAGAATCTCCTTGTCTATCGCTAGTTTGCTCGATCGCGCCGCCACCGGCGGCCGGCTCACGTACGAAGAAGGCGTCCGCATCTACACGGAGGCGCCGTTGCACGAACTCGGCGCGGCCGCGAACCATCGCCGGTTCTCGCTCTAGATCG
>CAZZUZ010000017.1:0-16161 GCA_964657315.1 Vulcanimicrobiota bacterium | reverse complement strand
CTGTGCGTTTTCGAGGTCGGCGTACGTCCCGCCGTGCGCGCCGGGCGAGGCCTGCGCCTGACGGCCCGTACGCCAATCGCGATTGACGATTCCGAGCGCATCGCAGAGTTCTGCCAGCAGCACGAGCTCTTCGTTGAGCAGCGTACCGCCGCCGAGGACGCCGATCGACTTCGCGCCGGAAGCGGAGATCGCATCGCGCATCTTCTTCGCGACGATCTCGATCGCGTCGTCCCACGAGATCTGCGTGAACTCGTCGCCCACGCGCAACATCGGCGACGTGAGTCGGCGCGCGTCGTCGACGTAGCCGACATTGTAGCGGCCGCGATCGCAGAGCCAGCCGTCGGACGTCGCGTCGTCGCTCTGATCGCTCATCGTCCGCTGGATCATCCCGTGACGCACGTCGACGAATTGCTTGCAGCCGACCGAACAATCCAAACACGTCGTCTCGGTACGCCGGTTATCCCACGGCCGCGCCTTGAAGCGGTACGTCTTCGACGTCAGGGCGCCCACCGGGCACAACTCCGTCACGTTGCCGGAGAATTCCGAACGGTACGGTTCGCCGCTGGCCGTCGCGATGACGTCGCGCTGACCGCGGTCTTTGACGACGAGCGAACGCTCGTGCGTGATGATGTCGTCGAACCGCGAACAGCGCTGACAGACGATGCAGCGCTCGTCGTCCAGCACGATCGTCGGTCCCAGGTCGATCGCTTTCGGCTTCTTGCTCTTGGGATCGGCGAGACGCGACGCGCTCTGACCGTACGCCATCGAGAAATCTTGCAAGTCGCACTCGCCGCCCTTGTCGCAAATCGGACAATCCAGCGGATGGTTGACGAGCAAGAATTCCATGACCGCGCGCCGGCCTTCTTCCACCTTGGCCCCGTACGTGTGCACGGCCATCCCCTCGGTCACCGCCGTGTTGCACGCGATCTGGAGCTTGGGCATCTTCTCGACTTCGACGAGGCAGATGCGACACAGACCGGCCGGGCCGAGCTTGGGATGATAGCAATAGACGGGCACGTCCGTCGCGACCGCTTTCGCGGCTTCGACGACCAGCGTCCCCTCGGGCACCGTGACGGACGTACCGTCGATCGTCAGCGTAACGTCTTTGGCCATGCTATGCGGGCAGTTCGTCCGTCGGTACGGCGGGCGAGTTCTCGCGGCGCTTTTTGCGCACGGCGCGCACGCCGAACACGATACCGATCACCACCGCGAGCGCGCCCAGCACGAACCACGCGCTCGAACTCGGCTTCTCGATTTCGATCTCTTCGATGATGACGGCATCCGGGGATTCGATCATGCGGGTACGGCCTCGGGAGCGCGTTTGATATACGCGCGGAATTGCGAGTGAAAACGTTTGACGACGCTGGCGAGGAAGGGTTCGATGGAATCGCCGAGCGGGCAGAGATTGAGGCCCGTCATTTGATGCGAGAGGGCCACGAGCATGTCGATGTCGCTATCGAGGCCGCCGCCGTCGAGAATGCGCTCGAGAGTCACTTCCAACCAGTGACCGCCTTCGCGGCAGGGCGTGCATTGGCCGCACGATTCGTGCGCGTAGAAACGCACGAGCGCGAGTGCGGCCTCTACGAAATCGGTCGTGTCGTCGAAGAAGACGACGGCGCCCGAGCCGAGCATCGTGCCGTTTGCGGCCATGGTATCGAAATCGTACGCGAGATCGAGATGCTCTTCGAACAGACACGCCGACGAACCGCCGCCCGGCTGAACGGCGACGATCGTGCGGCCGTCGCGTGGACCGCCCGCGATCTCGAGGAGTTCGCGAATCGGCGTGCCCAGCGGCACCTCGTAATTGCCCGGCTTCTTGACGTGCCCGCTGATCGACACGATCTTGTAACCCGGCGACTTCTCGGTGCCGACGGCGGTGAACCATTCGGCGCCGTTCTTGAGGATATGCGGTAGCGTCGCGAGCGTCTCCACATTGTTGACGACGGTCGGCTCGCCGTACAGACCCTTGACGGCCGGGAACGGCGGTTTGAGGCGCGGTTCGCCGCGACGGCCTTCGAGCGAGTTGAGCAGCGCGGTCTCCTCACCGCAGATGTACGCGCCGGCACCGCGATGCACGGTAATCTCGACGCCGTAATCGGTGCCGAAGAGTTTTTCGCCGATGAACCCCGCCGCGCGCGCGTCGGCCACGGCCTGCACGAACGTCTCGTAGCCGTGCTTGAACTCGCCGCGAATGTAGATGAACGCGTGATGCGAGCCGATCGCGTACGTGCCGATCAAGATGCCCTCGAGCACCTGATGCGGCGTCTCTTCCAACAGCATGTGGTCTTTGAACGTGCCGGGTTCGGCTTCGTCGCAGTTGCACACCATGTAGCGCGGCCGGCCGTTTTTGGGCAAAAACGACCATTTGCGGCCGGTGGGAAAGCCCGCGCCGCCGCGGCCCCGCAGACCGCTCTTCATGGTGATGTCGCCGATCTCTTCGGGCGTCATCGCGGTCACGGCACGCTTCCACTGTTCGTAGCCGCCGTGTTCTCGGTACACGGCGAGCGACTTGAGATCGAACTCGCCGATGCCCTCGGTCAATACTTTGGTCACCGGCATCAGTGGCCGCCCTCACTCTCGGTATCGATCGCCTGCGCGCTGATGCGCGCGGTGCCTTCGTTGATCAAGCGTTCTTTGGTCGGCCGAACTTCTACGGGATAGGCGTCCTTCTCGAGACGCGCGATCATGCGCTGACCGCTCGCGTCGCCGATGCCGCCGGGATCGTTCGGAGCCGAGACGTTCTGGGCGCCGAGCGATTTCGGGCGCACGTCCTGCGAGACGGCCCAGTTGGGTCCGGGCGCCGCGCTTTGCGGCAACGGCTTGGTCGAGAACGTTCCGGCTCGCATCGCGTCGACCATCTCGTCGACTTTTTCGACCGTGAGATCGTAGTAGAACTCGAGGTTGACCTGCATGCACGGCGCGCGATCGCACGCTGCGAGACACTCGGCCTCTTCGTACGAGAACGTGCCGTCGGGCGTGGTCTCGTTATGACCGACGCCTAGCTTCTCGCGGAAGCGCTTCATGACCGGACCCGCGCCGTTGATGATGCACGAGAGGTTGCGGCACGGCTGTAGCATATATTTGCCAATCGGCCTGCGATGGAAGAGCGTGTAGAACGACGCCGTCGACTCGACGACCGACAGCGGCACGTCGACCCACTGCGCCGTCTGCGCCATGCCCTCGGGCGACACCCAGCCCTCGGCGTTCTGAAACGCGTGCAGGATCGGCAGTAGCGCGCTGCGCTCCTGACCTTGCGGATACGAAGCGATGAGCCGCCTCGCTTCGGGCTCAACCTTCGCGGCGATCGCCGTAAAATCGCGCATCTGCATCGTCATCGGTCGACCTCGCCGAAGACGGGATCGAGCGAGCCGATCATGACGACCATGTCTGCGATGAGTTCTCCCGGTGCGATGAGTTTGAGCGCTTGCAGGTTGTAGAGCGACGGCGGCCGCGGACGTACGCGCCACGGGCGGTTATCGCCGCTCGAAACGACGTAGTTGCCGAGTTCGCCGCGCGGCGACTCGATGGCTTGATACACGTCGCCCGGCGGCACGCGAAACGACTCGCTGACGATCTTGAAGTGATGGATCAGCGCTTCCATCGAGAGCGCGATCGTCTCTTTCGGCGGCTGCGCGATCTTCGGATCGTCGATCATGATCGGGCCCGGCGTATCAAGGAACGCGCGCGCTTGACGGATGATGTTCATCGATTCGTCCATCTCGTCGAGACGAACGAGGAAGCGCGCGTACGCGTCGCCCTCGGTGCGCGTCGGCACTTCGAACGTGTAGCGTTCGTAGCCGCTGTATGGAAACGCGCGGCGCACGTCGTAGGCGATGCCGCTCGCGCGCAAGATCGGCCCCGTGAGGCCCCACTCGATCGCGTCTTGCGCGGTGATCGTGCCGACGTCGATCATGCGGTCGCGCAGAATCGGGTTGTTCTGCAGCAGCGTGCGCAGCTCGCGCATGCGCGTCGGAAACTTCGCGATGAGTGCGTCGATGCGGCCGAGCATGCCTTCGGGCAGATCGCCGTTGACGCCGCCGATGCGGAAATAATTGGAATGCATGCGCGCGCCGCCCGCGCCTTCGAGTAGATCGAGAATGTCTTCGCGGATGTCGAACGTGTAGAAGAACGTGGAGATCGCGCCGAGATCGATGCCGCCGGTGCCGAGCCACACGCAGTGGGAAGCAATGCGGCTGAGCTCGCTGAAGAGCACGCGAATGACCTGCGCGCGTTCGGGAATCTCGCCCGAGATGCCGAGCAGCTTTTCGACGGCCATGATGTAGCACAGCGCGTTGCCGGGCGGATTGAGGTAATCCATCCGCTCGAGCGCCGTCGACGCCTGCGTCCAAAAGAGATTTTCGGCCGTCTTCTCGATGCCGGTATGGAGATAGCCGATCTCCATCTCGAGCTTCTCGACGACCTCACCCGAGATCTCGACAACGACTTGCAGGACGCCATGCGTCGAGGGATGCTGCGGCCCCATCGAGAGCGTCATCGTCTGACCGCTCTGCTCGACCACTTCGAAATTCTGTCCGCCCGAAATGGATGCTCCCGCCACGCTCTTCATGCGCGATCCTTGTCGACGGCGGGGGGTTCGACGGCGTGCATGCGCGCGAGCTGTTTCTGTAAGGCGGCGGCGACTTTGGAACCGGGCGGCGCGCCCGCCGGCACGTTGCTCTTGGACGCGAATGCCGGGCGCGGGGCGGCTTCGGCGGCGGGCCCGCGTAGCGGATAATCCTTGCGTAGCGGGTGGCCTTCCCAATCGGCCGGCATCTGCACGCGCTTGAGATTCGGGTGGCCTTCGAAGACGATTCCGAAGAGATCGAAGATCTCGCACTCGGCCCAGTTTGCCGCCTCCCAGAGGTCGCTGATCGACGGCACGGTCGGCTTTTCGGCACCGACGCCGCAAAGCACGCGCGCGCGGCGCGGCGTGCCGACCGCAGCCGGGGTGGCGACGACGCCGGGAAGCGCGAGCAGGTGGTAAACGACGTCGTACCGCGGCTCGCGTTCGAGATAGTCGACGCCGCCGATATCGAGCAACATCGCGAAGCCGGCACCGCGCATCGAGACGAGGGTTTCGCGTAGCTGTGCGGGTTCGACGCGCGTCACTTCGGCGTCGCCGTGCTCGGCACGTACGGCGGTAGGATCGATTGCGAATCCGGCAATCGACGGTGATTGTGAGCTCGGCATGACTTACGCGCGGGCGAAGATGCCGCCGCGTCCTCCTTGACGGATCTGCTGCTGGATGAGGTTGAGCGCGTAGAGCAGGCCGTCGGGCGTCGGGGGACAGCCGGGGACGTATACGTCCACGGGGATCACGGTATCGACGCCCTGCACGACCGCGTAGTTATCGAACATTCCGCCCGAACTCGCGCACGCGCCCATCGAGATGACCCACTTCGGATCGGCCATTTGGTCGTAGAGGCGTTTGACGATCGGTGCCATCTTTTGCGCGACGCGGCCGGAGACGATCATGAGATCGGCCTGACGCGGCGACGCGCGAAAGACCTCCGAACCGAAACGCGCGATGTCGTACGTGGAATTCGTCACGCTCATCATCTCGATCGCGCAACAAGCCAGACCCATCGTCAACGGCCAGACGCTCGAACTCTGCGCCCAGCGAGCGGCCGAATCGACCGTCGTGAGCATGAATTCACCCGGACCTACCGCCATACGAAGCCTCCCTTACGCCACACGTAGGCGTATCCGATACCCAGCACGACCACGAACGACAGCATTTCGCTTAGCCCGTAGACGCGAAGCGCGTGCATCTGCACGGCCCACGGATAGAAGGACGCCGCCTCGACGTCAAAGATCACGAAGAGCATCGCGACGACGTAGAACCGAATGGGGAAGCGGCCCGAAACCGCCGACGTCGGCTCGACGCCGCATTCGTACGCCTGGGATTTTGCCGCGTTGGGTTTCCGTCGTGCGAGCAGGCCGGGAACGATGCAAAATGCAGTCGCGGCGACGGCGGCGACGGCCAGGAAGATCGCAACGGGCGCGTAGGGATTCACACGTACGTGCTTTCACGGGCGGCGGAGCGGTCCTCCGCCGCGCCGAAACGGTGCGCATGACATTTCGCCTGCGCACCGCCGTCATCGCCGGAAGCCTTCTGCTTACCCTGAGCGGCTGTGCGAATCCAACGTTCATCGGCGTTCAAGACTACGGTTCGGTGTACGGCAACGTGGTCTCGACCGCGGGTGCGGCGCTCGGCGGCGTGCTCGTGTCGTCGACGGGCTCGACTACCGTCGTAACGAGCGCACCGAACGGCTCGTTCACGCTCAACAACGTCGCCGTCGGCGAACAGACCGTGACCGCACAATCGGCCGGCTACGCGACGACGATGACGACCGTCGTGGTCACGAAAGATCAGTCGGTCAACGCCGGCAACATCCAACTCGCCGCGACCACGAGCACGCCCGTCAACAAATGACGCCGGAGGCCGAGCCCCCGCTCACCGCGCCCGCTCACCCCTAGGCGAACGGCAACTTCACGGGAGCGACGTACGCAACGGGGAGGAGTAAGGGAATGGCCTGCCCGCTTGCAGTAGGTTTTAAGCCCTACGGTTTTCAGGAGCTTCGTTTCATGACTGCTTCTCGTTATTTCTCGCATCCCGGAGGCCGCGTGCTGGCTGCGGGTCTCACGATCGGCCTGATCAGCGCGGGCGCCGCCGGCGCCGCCGGCATGCACCGTCTGGCCCTTTCGTCAGGAACCGGATCGGAAGGCGCGGCCGCGACCGTACAGACCTCGGCGACGGGCTCGGCGCTTCAAGGCGAAGTCGCGTCCTCTGCCAACACCGCGCTTAGAATTCCGTTCGGCGTCCTGGGCGAATACAACTATGCCGGATCGACGTTCGGCATCGGCGTAGCCGGCGTCTCGACGACCGGTTACGCCGTCGGTGCCGAATCGTTCAGCACGAACCCGACCATGATCTCGCTCAACGAATCGACCGGAAATGCGCTGGAAACGTACGCTACCGGCACGTCGGGCAGCGGCTACGGGATCTATTCCGAAGCCGAAGGCGACGGCGACGGCATCGACGGCATCGCCGAGAAGGTCGGCTGGGGCGGCTATTTCGGTAGCACGGGGGGCATCGGCGTCCAAGGCGTCAGCAGTGCCTCGAACGCGGAAAACGGCGCTGCGGTGTACGGCCTCGCGCTAGGCGGCAGCCCCGCCGGCTATTTTGCGGGCGCCAACGGAAACGCGCTTCAGGCGGTCGCCACCACCTCGACCGGCGCCGGCATCCTCGGCGATTCGAACATCGGGAGCCGAGGGATTCTCGGCGATACGACGGGCGAAGCGGTCGTCGGTTTCGGCCATTCCGGAAACACGCACGCAGCGCTTACCGGACTCGACGCGGTCGGAGGCACCGATCTGCTGGCGCTCTACGCATACGACAGCGCGCACGAGAGTCGCAGCTTCATCGTGCAAACCGGCACGGCCAATCGCAGCGGGGACGCCGTCGCGAGTTATTCGACGGACGTGCAAGCCAGCGGTGACGTGTACGTTTACGGCAAAATCTACCAGGACTGCCAAACGTTTCCCGCGACGTCCTCGACGAACTGCGAACCCGTCACGGGAGGTGCAGGAAGTACGGGCAGTTCGGTGACGCGCACCTCCGACGGCGGCAGCGTGCAGATGTACGGCACGCGCGAGAGTTCGCCGCAAGTCGCCGATGAAGGTTCGGCCGAACTCGTCAACGGGAAGGCGTACGTTCGCATCGATCCGGCGTTCGCGCGGACGATGTCGGTCGAGCGTCCGTACAAAGTATTCGTCACGCCGTCGGGATCGAGCCGCGGGGTGTACGTGACGGGCAAAACGCTGCAGGGATTCGAAGTCGACGAGAATCTGGGCGGCCGTTCGACGCTGCAATTCGACTATCGCATCGTCGCCGCGCCCTTCGGCGATCGATCGGCGCGATTGGCAGCCGTAACGCGGAAACAGCCTGCGGCCGCGGTACACGAACCGGGCATCGAAGCCTTGCGCGCGCAGGCCGAACAGGTCCGTCATTTCGATCCGAATGCCGCCGTCGCGAAGGGTCGCGCTCTTCGCAACCGTCACGTCAAGCATCCGGCACCGGCTTCGTTCGTGACCTCGATGAACGGCCTTCACAGCCGGTAGCGAACGTCACCGAGAATCCCCAAGTCGAGCAGCGCGTCGAAGCGGCCGGCATCGACGGCGTCGGGATGCGAGAAGTCCATCCCGGCGGTCGTTCGCGCCCACCACGCACCGTCGTGCCGCGCCGGCCGGACGGCGGTCTTTTTGAGTCGCTGCGAGGTGCAGGCCTCGCCCAAGAGATCGGCCGGAACCGGCGGCGCGCAGAGATCGCCCGGGACGATCGGATCGTAGGGGCGCAGGTCCGCCGTCGCCGAGAACGCCGTGCTCATCGGCACCGAATTTGCGTCGTTGATGCCGAGCGGATCGAGGCCGAGAATGACCTCGATCGAGCGTAACAGGTTGTCCGTCGTGTAGCGGGTGTGATCGACGTAGCCGCGCTTGGTGTACGGGCTGATGACGAACGCCGTGGAGCGATGCGTGCTCACGTGATCGGATCCCGACTGCGAATCGTCTTCGTCGATGAAGATCGCGGTATTCTTCCAATAGCGCGAATGTGTCACGGCACGGACGATTCGCCCGAGCGCGTAATCGTTGTCTGCGAACTGCAGCTCGGGCGTCGTGAGGCCTTCGAGCGCCGTCTTGAAATCGCCGAAGTGATCGTGCGGCACCGTCATGACCTCGAGCGCGGGCAGGTCGCCGTGCGCGACGTAGCCCGCGAATTCGCGCTGCCACTCGTCGACGCGAAACTGGTCGGGGACGTTCTGATCGAACCCGCGGTAGTACGGGTCCGTTCGCTCCGCGAGATCGGTTTTTGCCGGAGCCGCCTGAAGCGCGTGCGAGGCGAACGGCGTGCGCGTGGGCGGGACGTAGATTTTCGTGCCGGGGTCGTAGGGATCGAGATCGACGTGCTCGCCGTAGTTACGCACCGAGAGCCCGTGCCGGATCGCCTCGTCCCAGAGATAGCCGCCCGTTGCGGCCGCGTCGAGATCGCCGTCGCCCGCGGAAGCCGCCGGATCTTTCGCTCCGGGCAAGATCGACGACGAACCCGACGGATCGAGCACGCCCGTCACGCGTTCGTCGAACGTCGACGATCCGCCGGTCTGCGGCAGTGCGAGGTTGACGTTACGGACGATCCCTTGATAGTCGTACGTCAGGCCTTTGCCGTTCGAATTACCGTAATCGACGACTTGCGCTCGCTCGACGTAATCGTCGGTGTGGCCCTGCTCTGACCAATTCCAGCCAACGCCGCTGGATTCGCCCGGATCGTAGAAGTTGTCGAACGTGACGAAGTCGCGGGCGAACGCGTGATGGTTGGGCGAGACGGCCTCCGGAAACGTGTTGAGGACCGGGTCGCCGTCGGCGCCGGCGAGATCGCCGAGCACTTGATCGTACGTGCGATTCTCGTCCGTGATGTAGATGACGTGTTCGATCTGGCCGTGCAGGTATGCGAGGTCCGCCGCGCGGGCGCGATTGCCGTACCCGACGTTCGCGTCGACGATCGCGCTCAGACGCGCGAGTTCCGCGTCGCCCGGAACGGGCAGCGTCAGCAGTCCGGCTTTCTCGAGCGCCCAGCCATATTCGTTCTTGTGGGTCGTGTTGCGCTTCTTGCCGCCCGGCGTCGTATAGCCGTAATCGTCGTTCGGGCCGGGATCGCTCTTCTCGTTACAGACGTAGAGATACGTGCCGTCACGCGAGACGGCGACGCCGGTCGGATACCAGCCGGTCGGAATGCGCCCCACGACCGCTGCGGAGTCGAGATCGACGACGGCGATCGCGTTCTCACCGCCGAGCGTGACGTAGAGCCGCTTTCCGTCCGGAGCGACGGCGAGCGCGTTCGGATTCGCACCGCGATAGCGGTCGCCGGGACGCGATAGCGAGATCGTCGTGCGCAACGCACCCGTCGCAGCGTCGAGCACCGCGACGGCATCGGCGTTGCCGCAAGCCGCGTAGACTCGCGTCCGGTCGGGCGAGAGCGCGAGGGCGTTCGGACTCGCGCAGACTGCGGTCGCGGAAACGTCACGGTATCCTTCCCCGCGCAATACCATGATCTCATCGTCGCGTAGGCTGCTCACGAAGATCGCGTCTCCCGTGCCGCCGCGAGCGGGCACGGCGAGCACGCCGTAGGGAAACTCACCCTGCGCGACGTTACGGTCCGACGCGAGCAGCGAGACGTCGCGCACGCTTCGCGACGCGACGTCGACGATCGAAACGGAATCGCTTTCCATATTGGCGGCGACGAGCGATTTGCCGCCGTGCAGCGGAGCGATACCGGCGACGACCGCACCCGTCGCCAAGCCGGGCATCGCTTTTGCCGCGGGGCTACCCGCGAGCAAGCCGCCGTCGTACGAAGGGACCGCGCTCTCGTCTTTGCCGTTGTGTCCGAGCACGAATGCCGGCACTCCACGGTACGGCGCGGCGGCGTCGGACGACGGCGCGAACGCCACGATGCGGTCGTCGATGCCGCCGCTGACGTAAAAACCGCGCCCGTCTTCACGCCAGGCGATCCCGTCGTAGGTATCCGGGATCGCGATCTGCTGCCGTTTCTTCGGTCGACCGGCGCTCACGTCGTAGATGAATACCCACTCCGCCTTGTCGACGGGCTTGGCGTCGGGATCGGGGAGACCGGTTTTCGGATCGATCGGCTGGTGGACGATCGGCGTCCCGTCGTCGGTATCGAACTTGAGATTATAGCCGCTGGTGAGGACGAGCAAGGTTTTGCCATCGGGCGAGAGCGCGAGTGCGGCCGCATCGTTCGCGTCGGCGTTGCCGTCGGCACGCAGACCCGTTCGCAAGCGTTCGAACGTCGAGCCGGCCGCCGCCTCGGGCGTGATGCGCATCCCCGTCGGCAGATACGTTCCGCCGTCATCGGCCGCGACCGGTGCTACCGGTGTAAAGCCGAAGACGGCGAGCAGCAGCAACGTCGCGAGACCGCTTGTCATTCGCATACGCCACTCGTACCCGGATCGGCTTATCTCACCGGGCGTAGACCCGTGCGCGGATCGACCATCGCGGGCGCCCGGTACGGTACGAACGCGGCGTGCTTCGCGCGGGCGCTGCGATACGTCGTGCGCGTCGCGACCGTCGAACGCCGCGGCGCCGCACGCAGCGATGCGCGAATGGCGGCCATGCGTTCGGAATACGAAGGCCGCTTCGCAACGAGCCCCATGCGGTCGTTCGCATGTCCGTCGACCGCGCCCACGACGCGATAGTCGAAATCGAAATTTCCGCGTCCGCCCTGCGTCTCGCGTACGACGAAACCTTGCGGCGTTTTCTGCGCGACGAAGAGGCCTTTGGTATCGCCCTCCGGCGTCAAGAACACGTGATAGGCGTGTGACTGATCGAGCGCGCGCGTCATCGCGGGATCGAGGGCGATCGACGCCGCTCCGTTGCTCAGGTGGCCGCTTCCCACGTCTTCGAGCGTCGGCGAACTCGTGTGGGCCGTGTACGTATTCATCTCACCGCCGCCGCGCACGTCGGAGAACGTTTGCACCTGTCCGTGAACGTAGAGATTGCCGGAGGTGTCGACGTATGCGACCTCGCTCGTGGCGCCGGTGCCGTAGAGTTCCAGCGGATACCCGCCAGACGTGAACGATGCCGCCGCTACGCCGACGGTGTTTCCGATGAGGCCCGCGCCGTAACCCGGATACTGACCGACTTGCGGATCCGAAACGGTCGCATATCCTTCGAGCTCGCCGGCAGTCTGCACGCCGACGCCTTCGACGCCGAGGCTGAGTGCGTAGACGCCGGCATTGGAATAGTTCGCATTCGTATTTCTGCTTTCCGCATACATACCGTAATTCGTGTTCGAGATGCCGAGGATGCCGACACCGCCGCCCGATTCACCGTCGACGCCCGCTTCGCTGAGCGGGTAGTCCGGAGGCGGCGATGCGGCGCTGTCCGCGATGGAAACGAGTGCGGTGTCGGTTCTCGATTCGGCGTACATGCCGAGGCCGTTGCCTTGCGCGATTCCGTCGACGCCGTCCGCGTTGCCCGTACCGAGTCCTTGCACGCCCTCGCCGTTGATACTCGTACCCTCGACGCCGTAGAGGTTGCTATACGTGCTAAGATCTTCACCGAGGACCGCGGCGGTGCCGCCGGATCCGTTCCCCGTTTGCGCGCCGACGATGCTCGCGGCGGAGCCTTTGGACTCGGCATAGATCGCGGGATTGGAAGAGTTCGCCGTCGTCGTGGCTTCGAGGCCGATGCCGGTCCCGCCGGGATAGGCGAGGATCGACGGGTTGGCGTTGCTCAAACTCTCGCCGGCGAGCGCGTATCCCGTGGTCGAGATACCGATGACGCCCGTACCGAACGTCGATCCGGACGGATTGTATTCGCCGAGGACGCCGAACGGAACTTTGATCGAGGCGTTTGCGGACGAAGCGACTTCGCCTTGCAGCGCCCCGCCCGATGCGGAACTCTGCAAAATCGTTTGCGCGCCGCCGGAACCGGTGGTTTGAGAGACGGCAAAGCGATGCAGCGTCGCCGCGCCGGCGGCCGATGCGGTGATCGCCGCGACCGATAGCACGAGTGCGGCGCGACGTGCGGATGTGTGTGTGAACATGGGTGCCTCCGGAGATGGGGAGACGCTCCCGTTCGTTCGTCGCACGCGATTTACCGCAAACGAACGCTCGCGCGAACGCGAAGTGTAAGTTAAGTGTGCGTGTCGCGTTCGCTCAAGGCAAACGTATCTTGCCGCGTAAGAACCGTTTCGCGTCTTCGATCGGTACGCCGAATCCGATGGACCGTTCGTCGTCGAAGCGCGACTGCGCGAGCGCGATGACGGCGCCCGTGTCGGCGACGAAGATCGGGCCGCCGCTCTCGCCCGGAATGATCGGAAGACCGAGTTCGATCGTGTCGTTGCGCACGCTCGAGACGCGGCCGAAGAACACCGACGTCTTCGTCGTGAGTTTTTCGTCTTCGAACTCGTCGGGAATCGGAAAGCCCGCGACGCCGACTTGCGTGCCGGGTTCGACGTTCGCCGATGCGGCGAGGCGCGCGACCGGACGATCGGGGACGTCGATATCGACGAGCGCGAGATCGTCTTTTTCGTCGGCCGCAACGACGCGAGCGGCCACTTTGTGCGTTTCGTCGAGCGTCACGTGCAGATCGCGCGCGTCGTGAATGACGTGCTCGACCGTCAGCACGTGGCTGACGCGCGGGTCGCTCGCGACGACTACACCCGTTCCGAACGCGTCGTCGCGCTCGCCGTGTCGGGCACGCTTGGAATCTTCGCTCGGAATCGTCATCGTGAAGAGTACGACCGCGGGTTTGAGTGTGCGAAACGTCCGCACGAAGGGGTCGCCGTGCGCCTGAGGCGCCGGATCCGCGTCGCGCTGCGCGCAACCGTTCGCGAAGAGCGCGCCGAATAGAGAAGCACCGGCGAGCGCGCGACGCATCACGCGCGGGCGTCGAGTGCCGCGACGACCGCTTCGCGCAGCGCCGGCAGACCCGCTCCGGTCTGCGCGCTGATCGCAATGGCGCCGGCCGGCAGCGGTCCCGCATCGGCCGCGCGCGCGTCGGTTTTGTTGAGTGCGAGCAGCGTCGGCTTGTCGTCGAGTTTGAGCTCGCGCAGAATCTCTTCGACGCTCGCGCGCTGACGCGGCCAGTCGGGATTCGAGCCGTCGATCACGTGCACGAGCACGTCGGCACCCGAAAGCTCTTCGAGCGTCGCGCGAAATGCGGCGACGAGTTCTTTCGGGAGTTCCGTGATGAAGCCGACGGTGTCCGCGAGGCGCGCGAACCGTTCGGGCGCGAGATACACACGGCGCAGGGTGGGATCGAGTGTCACGAAGGGCTGATTCGCGACGAAGGCTCCGGTGTCGCCGGTCGAATGCGCCAGACGGTTGAGGAGCGAGGATTTGCCGACGTTGGTATAGCCGACGAGCGCGACGAGCGGCATGGCGCCCTCGGGCGCGCGGCGCGTCGAGCGCGAACGGCTCACCGTCTCGAGCTGCGCGCGCAGCATCGTTACGCGGCTCTGGATCTTGCGGCGATCGACTTCGAGTTTCGTTTCGCCGGGACCGCGCGTTCCGACGCCGCCGCCGAGCCGCGAGAGCGCGGCGCTCGACCCGATGAGGTTCGCCTGCATGTAGCGCAGTTGCGCGAGTTCGACTTGCAGCTTGCCTTCGCGGCTCCGCGCGCGTTGCGCGAAGATATCGAGGATCACCATCGTGCGATCGACGATCGGCAGCGGAACGATCTCTTCCAGATTTTTTCGCTGCCGCGGGCGCAGATCGTTGAAAACGAAGATCTTCGTCGCGCCGAGCGTGTCCGCGGTCTCGGCAATCTCGTGCGCTTTGCCTTTACCGAAGAGCATCGCGGGGTCGACATGATCCATGCGTTGTACGACGCGGCCGGCGAGCGACGCGCCGGCGGCGACGATGAGCGCCTCGAACTCCGCGAGTTCGGGTTCGAGCGGACGCGCGGGATCGCGCAGGTCGACCGCGACGACGAGCGCGCGTTCCGCGGGCGGAGACGAGATCGTGCTAGTGCGCGGCACGTGCGTGCAGTCGCGCGATCAGCCACGCGAGCCCTTCGTTGTAGCGCGGGCCGGGACGTTCCAGGATGTCCGCATCGTCGAGGACGAACGTGCGGCCGTCGCGCACCGCGCGCAGCGAACGCCACGGTTCGCTCGCGAGCACGCCGCGGATGCCGCTCTGCGCGTCGGCTACGATCGCGTCGGGCTGTGCCGCGATCAGCGCTTCGTCGCCGTAACGCGCGTACGGATCGCCGACGCCGCTTGCGTTGCGGCCGCCCGCGAGCGCGATGAGGTGCGCGATGTACGAACCGTCGCCGACCGTGTAGATCGGCGACGTGCCGAGTACGACGAAGACGCGCGGCTTGGCACCGGCGGGCACGCTCGCAACGAGAACGCCGGTTCGCGCGTGCAATCGTTTGGCGAGCGCCGCCGCTTCGCTCGCGTGGCCTGAGAGCGCGCCGAGGCGCGCGATCGTCGCAAAGAGATCGGCGAACGAATCGTCGTGCAGCAATTCGACGCGCACGCCGATGCGCCGCAGATCGCCGACGAGCGCCCGCTGCGCGTCGATGCCGACGACGAGGGCGGGATGAAGCCGCGCGATGCGCTCGGCGTCGACCGAGGTAAACGACGCAACGACCGGCAGCGTTTTCGCGCGCGCGGGGTAGTCCGTAAAATTCGACACGCCGACGACTTGCGGACCCGCGCCGATGGCAAAGAGATCTTCGGTCAGCGACGGAATCAGCGATACGATGCGTGGCCGCGCCGCATCCGAAGCACGCGCCGGAGCGCACGAAAAAGCAACGACCGCGAGGATCGCGGTCGCTGCGAAAAGAGAACGCCACGGCGAGAGCATCGCCGCAGCGTTCGCGTTCGGGGGAGAACCGCCCTTACAACACGGCGATCGGAATCGTGACGGTGTGGCCCTGACCGTCGCTGATCGTGATGTTGCCGGTGAGGGGTACGGCGATGTTGGCCGCCGCGTCGACGACGAACATGCCGTTGCCGAGGTTGGTCACCGTGATGCCCTGGGGCGACGAGACGACCGTGAAGTTCGAGAGGTTCAGCAGCGGCGCGATGAGGTTGAGCGTCTGCACGCCGCTCTGTCCGAAGACGATGCTGCTCACGGACGAACCGACCATCGGAACGACGCCGTTGTTCGTGATGTTGACCGATTTGCACGTGCTCGGATTCTGCTGCTCGCAAATCGTGACGGCGTTGCCGCCGGGTCCGAGCAGGCCGAGTTGCACCGCGTTCGCGAGGTTGAGCGTCAGCGTGGTTTCGCCCGACGCGCTGCCCGTGAGCGTTCCGTTGACCACGTTACCGAGCGTGTTGAGCGCGTTGCCGAGCAGGCCGCCGCCGGAGACGTTGACGCTGTACGCGCCCTTGTAGTTCGGATCGAGGATGCCGATCTGCGCGATGCCGCCGAGATCGCCGTCGAGGACCGCCGGGACGACGTTGATCGAATCGAGCGAACTCGGGGTCGACGTGCTCGAGCCCGACGCTGGACTCGGCGAAGCCGTCGCGCCGCCGCCGCCGGCGGCCGTCGACGTTGCGGCCGGAGACGGCGTTGCCGTCGCGCCGCCGCTGCCACAGCCGTCGAGCAGAGAGGCGATGGCGCCGCC
>CAZZUZ010000016.1:0-16786 GCA_964657315.1 Vulcanimicrobiota bacterium | reverse complement strand
AACGCATTACGCTTCGGCCGGAAGCGGTTCGAAGAGCGCGCCCGCGCGGTCGGCGACGGGCGCGTTCCCTTCGGGGCGCAGATGACGGATGAGCCAATGGGCGATCGCGCGCAGTCGCAGGATCCGATTGCGCGGTTTGCCCGTGCGCGAGAGGCCGTGACCGTCGCCCGTAAAGCGTACGAATTCCGTGTCGGTACGGCCCAGACGACGCAGTAACGTGAAGAGCTGTTCGCCCTGATCGATCGCGCAGCGGTAATCGCGCTCCGAATGTTCGACCAGCAGCGGCACGTCGATTTCGTGGGCCGAGCGCATCGGCGAACCTTCGAAGAGTTTGCGGCCGCCGTCGACCCACGGCGCCTCGAGTTCGGCTTCGAGAAACCAGCCGAGGTCGGTCGCACCGACCTCGCTGACGAAGTCGTTGACGGCGCGCATCGAGATGCCGCACGCGAATCGCTTGCTGTGTCCGAGCAGCCACGTCGTCATGAACCCGCCGTACGAGCCGCCCGCGAGCGCGATCCGTTTCGGATCGGCGCCCGTATTCGCGAGCAGCGAATCCAGCAGGTCGAGCACGTCGTTCGCATCGACGCCGCCCCAATCGCCGATGATGGCGTTGGAATATCGATGTCCGTACGTTTGTCCGCCGCGCGGATTGCCGTAAGCGACGCCGATGCCTTGACCCGCGAGCATCTGGAACTCGAACATGAACGAGAAGCCGTACGCCATATGCGGTCCGCCATGGACCGAAAGCACGTACGGCGCGCCGGCCGGTGCATCGGGCTCGAGGATCCATTGATCGAGCACCCAGCCGTCGCGCGAGGCCGGGCGGAAGCGTCGCGGCGAACGGACGATGCGCCCCGCGAGCCACGGATTACAATCGGTCGCCAGGCGTTCTTCGCCGCCGCGTAAGACCGCGATCTCGCCCGGAACCGCGGGCGCGGTGAACGCGAACGCGAGCGTGCCGTCGTGCGCGACGTCGAAGGAGAAGACGTCGCGATCGCCGTCGACGGCGATGCGGTGCGAGCCGCCCTCGCGCGCGAATGCCGCGATCTTGCACGTGCCTTGATCGCCGTACGGCGTGAAGATCTCGGCATCGTCCGCCGACCAGATCGGCTGCTGCTGGCCGCCCGTGCCGCGCGTGTCGCAGGTGATGTAGTCCTGCACCGGCCGATCGCACGTCACCGAGAGCGAACGCAATTCGCCGCCGTCCGCCGGGACGACGAAGAGTTCCGCGTTGAACCGTCCGCCCGCGTCGTCGCCGTGCACGTGTCCGATGCACGCGATGTCGCGGCCGTCGTGCGAAAACACGGGCGTCTGCATCGGGCCTTTTCCGTCCGTGAGTTTGAGGCGCGAACCGTCGTCGAGTTTCACGACGAAGACGTCGTCGGAGAAGCCCGCTTCTGCACCGTCGATACGCGCGCAGAACGCGATGCGCGTGCCGTCGGGCGACCAGTTCGGCGCGAGCACGTCGAAATCGCCGTGCGTGATGCGACGCGGCGTCTCCGGGGCGTCGCCGTCGGAAGAAGCGTCGATGACAAAGAGATGCTTGCGACGTCCGTCGAGCAGTCCCGCGTCGTCACTCTTGTACGGCAGCGAGCGGACGTGCATCGCGCCACTTTTTTCGTCTTTCGCGATCGCCGCGGTCTCGGCGTCGAATTCGGTCGTCGCCACGAACGCCAGCGACGCGCCGTCTCTCGACCACTCGAGTGCGCCGAAACCGTCGTAGGCATCCGTGAGCGCGAACGCTTCGCCGCCGCCGGTCGGCGCGACGAAGACGCGTTTGCCGTCGCCGCGGTCCGCAACGAACGCCAGGCGCGTGCCGTCGGGCGACGGCCGCGGCATACGGTCGTTCTTGCCGGAGGTGAAGCGCACCGGCCCTTCGCCTTGGCGGAACGCATGGATCGACGACGGCGAACTATCGGACTCTTCGTCGTTCGTAGCAAGAACGTAATAGACGCGGCCATCGCTCGCGATACGCGGATCGGTCGGCAGCGCCATCAGGTAAAGGTCGCTCGGGACCAGCGGTGATGGATTCATTTTCCGAACGTATCCAAAAGTGCGTCGAACAGCGCGCGCGCTTCGCGCTGCTGAAAAGCCGGCGTCGCGAGCAGCCGCACCTGCGCGGGATTCGAAACGAAACCCAATTCGACGAGCACGGCGGGGACGCGCGCTTCGCTCGTCACCGCGAGATCGCGCGCACGAAATTCCGCTTCGCCCAAATGCAGCGCGAGCAAACGCGCGCGCATCGCGTTCGCGAGCGCGACGGAATTCGGCCGCAGCCAGAAGACGCTCGTACCGCTCGACGCCGCGGACAGCGACGAATCGGCGTGAATGGCGACGAAGGCCGTCGCGCCGATGCGATTGGCGAGTGCGGCGCGGGCGCGGTTATCGTGGCGAATGTCGTAGGCGGTGCGGTAAGGCGCGGCATACGACCGCGTGAGAACGGCCTTGCCGCCCGCGCGGCGTACCAGCGCGCCCAAGTCCTCACCGACCGCGAGCGTCACCTTCGCTTCCTCGATGCCGCCGGGCCCGACGGCACCGACGTTGAGCGGCGATCCGTCGGCGTGGCGCGTGCCGTGGCCCGGATCGAGAACGAACGTTTCGCCCGCAAGCGACGTGCCGCGCGCCTGCGCGGGCGAAAGCGCCGAGCACGCCCAAAGACAGCAGAGTGTGAGGAATATCCGACCGCGCAGCATTGCGATCGCTTGCGAGCGAGGATTCCTTTTGTCCTCGTCCGTACGCTACGGCGCGTGAATCGACTCGCGTTCGTCGCCGCATCGTCCGCCGCGCTCTTCGTCACTCCAAACTCGGCCGATGCGAGCGTGCTCGAAGACAAGATCGCAGCGATCGCGGCCGGCTCGTCGGGCACGCTCGGAATGTACGCTCGCAAACTCGGATCGCCGGCGTTCGTCTCGTACAACGCGACCGAGATCTTTCCGGCCGCCTCGATCATCAAGCTCTGTATCTTCTTGAGCCTGTTTCAGTATTCGGAGCACCATCCCGACGTCTTCGAGGAGACGCGCGTCCTGCAGCGGGACGATTTCGTCGGAGGCTCGGAGATCCTGGACGCCTACAACGTCGGCGACCGCATCTCGATTCGCAAACTCGCGAGCGCGATGATCGAGCAGAGCGACAACACCGCGAGCAACGTGCTGATCTCGTATCTCGGCTTCGACCGCATCAAAGATACGATTGCGGCCGCGGGCCTCGAGCACACGCAGTTGCATCGCCACTTCATGGACTACAACGCGATCGTCCATCACAGCGAGAACCTCACGACGCCCGCCGACATGGGCAAGGTACTCTATGCCATCGAGCGCGGCGCGCACGAGGGGATTCGTACGGTCGCCTCGGCCATCTCGTGCCGCAAGATGATCGACATCATGCTCAATCAGGAAGACCGCGACAAGATCTATCGCGGTCTCCCGAAAGGCACGCCGCTTGCGAACAAGACGGGCGAAATCGACGGCGTGCGCAACGACGTCGGCATCGTCAATCCGTTCGGCGAACAGCCCTACGTCCTCGCCGTCCTCACGAAGAACCTCAGCGACTTCTCGGTCGGCAACAGCGCCATCCGCAAAGTCGCGAGAGCCGTCAACGGCGCCTTCGTCTAGGTCGGCTCTTCGATCGTGATGGAGTCCATCACGTCGCCGACGCGGATCTTATCGACGACGTCTTCGCCTTCGATCGTCTGGCCGAAGACCGTATACTGCTTGTCGAGATGCGGCGTATCGCCGTGGCAGATATAGAACTGCGAGCCGGCCGAGTTCGGGTTCTGCGAACGGGCGGCCGCGACCGTGCCGCGAACGTGCTTGTGGTTGTTGAATTCGGCCGGCAGGTTGTAGCCCGGGCCGCCGGTGCCGGTGCCTTCGGGACAACCGCCCTGAATCATGAAGTCGCCGATCACGCGATGGAACGTGAGACCGTCGTAAAAGCCGGCCTTCGCGAGCTTGATGAAGGCGGCGCTGTGTTGCTTCGCTTCGTGCGGATAAAACTTGAAGACGATGTCGCCTTTTTTCGTCTTGATGCGGGCGACGGCGGTTTCCGCCTCTTTCGCAAGCGTATCGAGTTCGGCGCCCGTGGGCGCGGTATGGGTTGCCATGGTTCCTCCGGTCGTTCGTGCCGGCCGTCGTTTTTTGACCGGCACACAAACGTCCGGGACGTTGATGAGGGTATGGCCGAACACCTTGCCCGTGCGAATCGCCTCCAATTTCGCAGCCTTGTCGAGCGCCTTGAAGGCGAGTTCTTCGCGTAGAGCGGCCGATCGGTCGGCCACGCGCCAATAGGCGGTCAGCCGGAACGGCAGGCGCGAGCGGACGAAACGTGATCCAAGTCCGCGGCGATGCACGTTTAAACGGGCCGATAGATTAGTTGTCCAGCCCGTGTACAGTGAGCCGTCGTCACATTCGAGCACGTAGACGTAGGGACGCTCCGTTATTATTTTTCCAATTCTGGGAACGTGACTGACAGCAAATTATGAAAACGCCTGAAGCGGTCTTGGACTTCAAGGTTCCGCCGGAGCCCCGTGCCTCCCGCGCCGTTCGTGAAAGCGTCGCCAAGCGAGCACGAGCGTACGGCGTCTCCGAAGACGACCTCGACCTGTTCCTCACGGCGCTGGGCGAGGCGATCGCCAACGCAGTCGAGCACGGCGCAAGCGCGGGCAACCAGATCTCGATCGCCGTCGAGGTCCGGATCGACGCGGACCGCATCGTCGGCACCGTTCAGGACAACGGCTGCGGATTCACTCCCGAGTCCGTTGCCGAGCCGACGCTACCCGACTTTCAATCCGAACGCGGGCGCGGTCTGCCCATCATCCGTCGATGCTCCGACTTTTTTGCAGTGAACAGCACTCCAGGAAAGGGGACGGCCGTTTTGCTCGGCCGGTACTTTTGCCCAGTCGGATCGGCCGTCAGCGCCTGACGAAGGGGCGGCGTGACCGCTATCACGGGTTGCAATGCGACGACGGCGTCATCATTCGAAAACGATGACTGCGCCGGGCGTCGAACGCGATGACTTCTGTTCCTTAGCACCCATCGGGTGGCTGCATCACAAGATGCAGGACAGCTTCTTTCTCGTGGTCGGCACCGGGTCGTGTCAGGGCTTTCTCCAGACCGCGCTCGGCGTCATGATTTTCGCGAAACCGCGGTTTGCGACGGCGGTGCTCGACGAAGACGATCTCGGCGGTGCCGATCCGTACACGGGCCTACGTCCGCTCGTGGCCGATATCGTGCGCGAACACGGCCCGCGGGCGATCTTTCTCGCCTCGACCTGTACGCCCGAAATCCTCAAAATGAACGTCGCGGGCTGCGCGAAGCCGCTCGAGGCCGAATTCGGCGTGCGGGTCTATCCGTGCCGCCTGGACGGCTTCGACCCCGCCTACACGCAAGGTGAGGATCACGTCCTCCAGGCGATGATCGAACGCGCGCCGGAAACCGAGGCGACCAACCTCGTCATCCTGGGCTGCCTCTCGGCGATCGAAGAAGCGGAGATCCGTATCGAGTGCGCCGCGATGGGACTTCCCGAGCCTGCCTTCCTTCCCGGCGAGAGCGCACTCGATCTTCCCGCGATCGGGAAGAACACCGTACTCGCCCCCGTGCACCCCTATCTGTTCGGGGCGGCATCCTATGCGGCGCGCGAACGCGGCTGCGCCATGCATAAGACGATCTTCCCTTACGGACCCGACGGCACGCGCGCGTTCTACGAAACGCTCGCGGAGAAGTTTGGCAAGTCCGTGTCATACGAGGCGCGCGAACGCGAGGCGTGGGCGGCGCTCGAGCCCGTAGTCGCGGCGCTGCGCGGGAAGTCGATCGCGTTCGCATCCGACGCGATGGTCGAATTGCCGCTCGCGCGGACGCTGCGCGCGGCGGGCGCGACCGTTCCCTTGATCGCGACGCCCAACGTCTACAAGAAATTCCACGCGGCCGAGAGCGCTACGCTCGCGGGCGTCGAGATCCTCGAACATCCCGACCGTTTCGAACTTTTCGCGCGGCTGCACGAAGCGAAACCGGACGCCGTGGTCGCCAACCTCAACATCGCCAACGCCCTCGAAGGTATGGGCTTCGCCGTGAAGTGGTCGACCGAACTGACGTTCCAGCCGATCCACGGTTTCAGCGGCGCGTCGAGCCTCTTCGGCATGTTCGCAACCACGCTGCGGCGCCACGAAGCGCTCGCGCGGCGACGCGAACGGGACGGTACGGCGGCCGCGCCGATCGACCTCAGCTTCTTCCGTCAGCCGGTGCGTGCGTGAAGCTCGCGCTCTGGAATTATCAGGCGCCGGCGCACGTCGGCGTTTCGAAGGCCGCGGCATCCTTTTCGGGCGTCCACTGCGTCGTGCGAGCCCCAAAAGGCGACGGCTACGGGACGATCATGCTCGCGATGTTCGAGCGCCTCGGCGTCATGCCGCCGCTGTCGTTCTGCGCGATGTCGGAAGGCACGCTCGCGGGCGAAGCCGCGGACCTGCCCGGGTTGCTGCGTGAAATCGATCAGCGGCACGAGCCCGACCTGATCGTCGTGACGCGCAGCGCAACCGCGCTCGTGTTGCAAGAGCCGCTCGACGGCGAAGTCGCGATGATGGACCGCACGTCGGTCAAAGCCGACATTCATTTCGCGCAGACCCATCCGATCCGCGACGACGAGACGAGCGCCTTCGGCAAGACGACCCGCGAGATCGTCGCGCATTTCGCGCAGGACGTCGCCCGCAGCGAACGCCCGTCCGTCAACATCATCGGTCCGTCACTGCTCGGCTTCCACGATCGCGCGAACGTCGAATCGCTGCGTCGCGCGTTCGAAGCGATCGGCGTCGAGATCAACGCGGTCCTGCCGCTCGGCGCGTCGCCCGCGGATCTGCGTAACGTCGGCCGCGCGTGGGTCAACGTCGCGACCGCGCACGAACTCGCAAAGCCGACGCTCGACTATTTGAGCGAACGTTTCGGCACGCCGTACGCGCGAGAATTGCCGTACGGCGAAGCGGGCACGACGCGTTTCCTGCGCGAGATTTGCGCGCTCTGCGAGATTCCCACGGAGCGCATCGCACTCGCCGCGCGCGACGCGAAACTCCTGTGGTACGCGCGCACGGTCGACGCGCACGCGCTCTCGCACAAACGCGTGGCCGTCTTCGGCGCACCGACCGCCGCCGCGGGCATCGCACGGGTGCTGCACGACGAACTCGACATGCCGGTCGAATTCGTGGGCACGTATCTCGAGAGCGGCGGAGCGTGGCTGCGCGAACGCGTCGCCGACATCACGAGCGAGGTTCTGGTCACGAGTGACTATCGCGAAGTCGCGCGCGCCATCGACCGCACGCGACCGGACATCGTGTTCGGGTCGCAGATGGAACGCCACTCCGCGAGCGCATTCGGCGTACCGTGCGCGGTCGTCTCACCGCCCGCCCACATCTTGAATTTTCCGCTCGGCTATTCGCCTTTCATGGGCTACGATGGTGCAAATCACATCGGCGATCTCGTCAATGCGACGCAGGTGCTCGGTCTCGAGCACCATCTCATCGAGACGTTCGGACCGCGCGGGCAGGGCCGTTTTGCCGAAGCCGCACCGGAACCCGCAGGCGGAGAAACGCCGGCCGTCGCGAGCGCTTCGGACGGCGTCGTCGCGACCGCGGATACGCCGCGCTGGGATGCAGCGGCGGAAAAGCTCATCGGCCGGGTCCCGTTCTTCGTGCGTAAAAAAGCGCGCGCGAACGTCGAAGTCTACGCGCGCGAACGCTCGATCGCGGTCATCGACGAGAGCGTCGTCTTGCGCGCGCGCGAGCACGTCGGTGGCTGATACGAAGGCGCCAGCGGCGCCGAAAAAAGCGATCGACGGGTCGACCGTCCGCACCGTCGCGGGAACGTTCGGCAATTTCGGCGCGATGATGCTGCCGTTCGCGAACCGCGATCGCGGCGCCGCGAACATCGGCGCGTCGCTGCGTACGTTCGCCAAACCCGGCACGTGGTTCGCCCCGATGTGGGCCTGGCTCGTCGGCTGCGTCGCTTCGGGCAATGCGGTGTGGTCGTTGCCGTCGGTCGGCCGCGTGCTGCTCGGCATGATCTTAGCCGGCCCGCTCCTCTGCGCGTTTTCGCAGGTCGTCAACGATTGGTTCGATCGCGAAGTCGACCGCATCAACGAACCCGAACGGCCGACCGCGGCCAACGCCCTGCCGCCGACGGCGATTCTCGCGGTCGCGATCGGCCTCGCCGCCTTCTCGTTCCTCGTCGCAGCGCAATTCGGCACGCAGGTGCTGCTGCTTACGTTGGGCGGCATCGCGCTCGCGCTCGCATACTCGGCGCCTCCGTTTCGTCTCAAAGCGCGTAACGGCTGGCTCGCCAACGGGGTTTGCGCCTTCGCCTACGAGGGATTCTCGTGGGTCGCCGGTGCCGCGAGCTTCGGTCACGTCACGCAGGGCACGATCGTGCTCGCGAGCGTCTATTCGCTCGGCTCGCACGGTCTCATGACGCTCAACGACTTCAAGAGTTATGAAGGCGACACGCGCTTGGGCCTGCGTTCGCTGCCCGTGATGCTCGGCATCCCGGGCGCGCTGCGCGCCGCGTTCGCCTTCATCGACGTCTTCCAGGTCATTGCGATCGCCTACGTCGCGTGGCACCACACGTGGATCGCGGCCGGCATCGTAACGCTTCTTTTCGTCGTCCAGCTGCCCATGCAGCGCAAACTCGCGACCGATCCCAAAGGCCTGGCGCCCTGGTATTGCGCGAGCGCCATCCCGCCCTTCGTTTGGGGCATGCTCGCCGCGGCTCTCGCGGTACGTTACGGAGGTTTCTGATGAAGGCGATCGTCGTCGGTGCGAACGTCGGCGGTAGCGTTGCTGCCGGTGACTTGGCCGCGAGCGGTTTCGACGTGACGCTCCTCGAGCGCGACCTCAAACGCAAGAAACCGTGCGGCGGCGCGATTCCGCCGCGTGCGATCGAAGAGTTCGGCGTGCCGTCGACGATCGTCGAGCGCAAGACCAAACGCGCCGTCATCATCGGTCCCAGCGGCAGCGAGATCTCGATGGACGTGCGCGGCACGATCGCGCGTCCGGACGATCACATCTGCATGGTGACACGTGAAGTGCTCGACCGCGCGATGCGTGCGAAAGCGCAAGACGCGGGCGCGGACCTGCGCGAGGCCACGTTCGTCGGTCACGAAGCGGCGAGCGACGGCGGCGTAGACGTTCGCGTGCGCTATCGCGGTGGACGCGAGGAGACGTTGCATGCCGACGTGCTCGTCGGCGCCGATGGCGCGGGCTCGGCCGTCGCGAAGTCGTGCGGCCGTCCGGCCGTCAAACACGCGTCGGCGATTCAAGAACGCCTCGCGCTACCCGACGACGTGATGGAGTACTATCTGCAAACGGCCGAACTCTATCTCGGCGACGACGTTTCGCCCGATTTCTACGGATGGGTTTTCCCCAAGAGCGATCACGTCGCGGTGGGAACCGGCTGCCGTCCCGAACATGCCAACCGTTCGTACGCGTTTCTCGAAGGCGTCAAAGCGCGCGCCGGTTCGAAGCTGCGCGGCTCCAAACGCATTCTGCTCGAAGGCCACCCGCTGCCGATGGAACGCTACAAGCGTTTCGTCTACGGCAACACGCTGCTCGTCGGGGACGCGGCCGGGATGGTCGCGCACACGTCGGGCGAGGGCATCTACTTCGCGATGGCCGCGGGGCGCATGGCCGCACAAACCATCCACGCCCACTTCACCGATCAGAAGACGCCGCTCGCCGCTTACGAGAAACGCTGGCAGAAAAAGTACGGCGCGATGTTCGACTTCCTCGAGATCCTCGAAAAATATTCGTATCGCGCGAACAAGAATCGCGAGTGGTTCGTCGACATGTGCGACACCAAAGATATCCAGGAGCTGACCTTCGACAGCTACCTCTTCAAGGAGATGGCCAAGGTCTCACCCGTCGTGCACGGCCGCATGGCCCTGAGCGGCGTCAAGGCGGCGCTGCGCAATTGGATGTCGCCGCGCGTGCCGGTCGCGAGCGCGCCGCCCCAGATCACCGCGAAGGAAGCGCTGCACCTCACCCGTGCGATGGTGGCCGACGGCGCATCCGTCGACGAGCGCGCGTACGCGTCGGCCGGATAGTTTGCGCGATGCGCAAAGCGCTCGTTTGACGCGACGCGAGCCGTCGTGGTAGGCTCGAGCGACATGAACGCCCGCCTCCTGAGCGTCGAAGTCCTTATTAGCCCGCCTCCGCGGGTTCGGCTTCGTTCGTTCTAGAGAGCGCTCAGCGCAGAAAGATCGACCCGCCGGACCCGGCGGGTTTTTTCGTTTTTAAGGAGATCCTCTCGATGGCCGCCCAACTCGAACACATGCAGATCGCGCCGTACTACTGGTACGACGGCGCGATCGTCCGGCGCGAAACGGTGAGCGTCGATCCGTTCGCGCACGGACTCCACTACGGCTCGGGCGTTTTCGAAGGCGTGCGCGCGTACGCCACGAGCGGCGGTTCCGCGATCTTCCGGCTGCGCGAGCACATGCAGCGTTTCGAAGAATCGGCGGCGGTCTACGGACTGCAGCTAGGTGCGAGCGTCGACGAGCTGTGCGACGCCGTCGTCGACACCCTCGTCGCAAACGAGATCGACTCAGCCTACATCCGGCCGCTCGCGTTCTTCGGTGAGAAAACGATCTCGCTCGCGCCGAAGTTTTCCTGTCCGACACATGTGCTCATCGCGTTTCGCGCACTCGGCAACTACTTCGGCGCCGGCCAAGAGAACGGTATCCGTTCGACCGTTTCGCCGTGGCAGAAATTCTCGTCGAAGGCGCTGCCGGCACACGTAAAATGCGCGGGACACTATGCGAACTCGGTGCTCGCGATGCAGGACGCCGTGACGCGCGGGTTCGCCGAAGCGATCCTGCTCAACGATCGCGGCGAGATCGCCGAAGGCACGGGCGAAAACGTTTTCGTCGTCAAGGCCGGCACGATCGTGACCAACGACGGCAGCGCGGATATTCTCATGGGCATCACGCGGCGCACGGTGCTGGAACTCGCCGCGGATCTTGGCATCCCCACGCAGATCCGGCCGCTGACCGTCGCCGATCTGCGCGAGGCGGATGAGGCCTTCTTCTCCGGCACGGCGGTCGAAGTGACGCCGCTCGCGTGCGTCGACGAGCACGTGTACGGCCTCGATCGGCCGGTGACCAAACGGATTCGTGCGGCGTTCGACCGCGCGGTACGCGGCGAAGATCCGCGCCATCGCGAGTGGGCGACGCACGTCGCCGCGCCCGCATTTGCGGGACGGCTCGTGTCGTAATCCGCCCGAGGCGCGAGTACGGCGAGCGCGAATTGCGCGGTATGATTCGCCGCCTCGCCGCCCTCACGCCGCTCGCGCTCCTAGCATCGCTCGAGAATGCGACCGGCGCGACGCCGCCGCCGGCGCCGCAGCCGGCCGCGACGATTTCGCCCGCATCGCCGGGCGGAGACGCGCTGCCGGATCTGCCGGCCGATCCCGCGATCGCGGCCATGCTGCGCAACGTGTCGGCGCGGTCGCTGCGCGACACCGACGCGCGGCTCGTCGGCTTCGGTACGCGTAGCGCCTATAGCGAACAAATCCGGTCGTCGTCGCGCGGCGTATATGCGGCCCGCGATTACATCGCCGGACGTTTCGGCGACCTGCAAAAAGTAGCCGGCGACCGGCTGACGGTCGATCTCGATACGTACGTGGAGCCCAAGAGCGAACGCTCGCCGCGCGCCGTCGAGATTTCGAGCGTCTACGCGACGCTGCGCGGTGACGACCCCGACCGCGCGACCTACGTCATTTCGAGTCACTACGATTCGCGCAATTCCGACGGCTACGATCCGGTTGCCGATGCGCCCGGTGCCGACGACAACGGTTCGGCCACGTCGGCCGTGCTCGAAGCCGCGCGCGTCATGGCCGCAACGCATTTCTCGGGCACGATCGTCTTTGCGTGTTTCGACGGTGAGGAGCAGGGACTCTTCGGTTCGGACCATTTCGCGAAAACGCTCGCGAGCAAAGGCGTCCGCGTCGCCGCCGACCTCAACGACGACATCATCGGCGCTTCGGTCGGACACGACGGGCACGCAAACCCGAGCGACGTGCGCCTCTTCAGCGAAGCGTTGCCCGAAGATGCGGTCGTGCGGCGCGTCAACGTGATCGGCACCGAAAACGACTCGCCGTCGCGCGAACTCGCGCGCTTCGTGCAGGAGACCGACGCCGCATACGAACCGCAGATGCACGTCAACCTCATCTATCGCGCCGACCGCTTCTTGCGCGGCGGCGACGAAGAGTCGTTCACGTCGGCCGGGTTCCCGGCGGTGCGATACGTCGAACAGAGCGAGAACTTCGATCACCAGCATCAAAACGTGCGCGTCGAAGACGGCCTGCAGTACGGCGATCTCATGAAGTACGTCGATTTCGATTATCTCGCGCGGGTCACGCAACTCAACATCGCCGCACTCGCCACGCTCGCGCAGGCGCCCGAAGCGCCCACCGCGTCGATGGACGCGAAGCGACTCGGCTACACGACCTCGCTCTCGTGGGCGCCGGTCAAAGGCGCTGCGTCGTACGAGGTCGTGTGGCGTAAAACGTACGAACCGACGTGGACGCATGCGCGCACGGTGAGCGTGCCTTCGGCAACGATCGATCTCTCGAAGGACGATTGGATCTTCGGCGTGCGTTCGGTCGACGCGGCCGGCCGGCGCTCCGTCGCCGCGTTTCCGACGCCCGTTACGCGCTGAACGTTTCCGGGAGCGCATCATAATCCGCTCTTAAACCGGGCGGGGTATCCGTGGTACGATGTCGTTGCGCAGGTTCGAGCTCTTTTTCGCTATCACGCTTCTCGCCGGATGCCAGGGCGGTGCGACGGTCGGGGCCCCGCAGCCGCGAGTATCCGCGGTTGCCGGCGCGACCGCGTCGCCGGTCGCCACGCCGACGCTCGCGCCCGGCGCATCGCCGACTGCCGGTCCGTCATCGCCTCCGGGTTTCACGCCCGCTCCGAGCGCCGTGCCGAGTTCTTCGAGTACGACGCTCACGACCAATCCGATCAAGCACATCGTCATCATCATCCAAGAGAACCGCACGTTCGACGATCTCTTTCACGGCTTCAGCGAAACCAGCGGCGCGATGGCGAACTATGCGACGTCGTGCCCGGACAAAGAAGGCAACGTCCACCCGCTGATGTCGGTACCGTTCGAGAATTTGTTCGACCCGAATAACTACCACGCCGATTTCGAAGCCGATTACGACAACGGGAAGAACGACGGATTCTACGACAACAACTCGACGATCTCGGCCGCGAGCACCGCGAACAACGGCTGCGCGTATCTGCCGCAAGCGGAGGTCCAGCCGTATTGGGACATGGCGACGAACGGCTCGCTCGCCGAGAACGCGTTCCACGGCGTGACGGGTCCGACGTATCCGTCGCATCTCATGTTCGTCGCGGCCTCGACGACATACGACGGCGACCCCACGCACCGGGTCATCGACAGCCCGACGCTCGCATCGCTCGGCTGGGGCTGCGAAGATCCCAATGCGAACGAGAAAGTCGGCACGCTCGACTCGACCGGCAAAGAAGTGCCAGGCCCGTTTCCGTGTTACGGCATCGCGACCCTGGCCGACCTACTGCAGATGAACAACGACACCTGGCACTACTATTCCGGCCCCGTGCAGGCGCCGAACTCGCCGGTCACGGCGGGCGGACAGACCGTCACGACGCCGGGCGGCAATCTCGAAGCGCTGGCCTCGTACCGCCAAATCTACTACGGCACGACGTGGAGCACGAACGCGATACAGCCGGAAACGCGCGTCCTCACGGACGTAGCTGCAGGGACGCTCGAAGACGTCACGTGGGTTACGCCCGATGGAGCAAATACCGATCATCCGGGCGCGAGTTCGCTCACGGGTCCCGAGTGGGTCGGCTCGGTCGTCAACGCTATCGGCGAGAGCCCGTTCTACAGCTCGACCGCGATCTTCGTGACGTGGGACGATTGGGGCGGCTTCTACGATCACGTGCCTCCGCCGCAGAAATACGCACCGTACGGCTTGGGTTTCCGCATTCCGATCATCTGCATCTCGCCGTATGCGAAGCACGGGCAGCTGATCGACACGCAGCTCGAGCCCGGCAGCATCCTGCGTTTCGCCGAAGAGACGTTCGGCTTACCGTCGCTCGGCCGCGAAGATTCGACCTCGAATTCGGCCTCCGCGATGCTCGACTTTACGCAAGCTCCCGCGCCGTACAAAGTCGTGTCGGTCAAGCGCGGCCGGCAATACTTTCTTTCGCAGAAGCCGAGCTATCTGCCGCTCGACCGTGACGAACTCGGACCGGCGGGCGGACACGATCGCATCGAGCCCGACGACCGCTAAAGTTTGAGCGCGCCGATCGCCTTCGCGAGCGTGAAGTCGCGTTCGGTCAGTCCGCCGACGTCGTGCGACGAAAGCGTGAGCGTCACTTCGCCCCACGAGATCGCGATGTCGGGATGGTGATCGAGGTCTTTCGCGACGGCTGCCACGCGATTGACGAACGCGATCGAGCCGTCGAAGTTGTCGCACTCGAAGACCTTCTCGATCGCATTGCCGCGATGACGCCAGCCCTCGATCTTCGCGAGTTCTTCGGCGATTCGTGCGTGGCCGAGCGTCGCGCTCATACGACTCCATTCTTTCGCAAATCGCCGAGCGCGCCGTAGGCGGCCTCGAGCGTGAGATCGACCTCGCGGTCTCGGTGTTCGGTCGAGAGAAACATCAGTTCGTTCGGCGACGGCGCGAGCAGCACGCCGCGATCGCGCATCGCGTGATAGTACGCCGCGAACGCACGCTTGTCGGCGGCGGAGCGCTCGTCGAAATTGCGCACCGGCGGACCGGGACGAAAGGCGAAGTCGACCATACTCGCGTGCTGCACGACCGCATACGGCAAGCCGAGCTCGAAAAACATCTCACGAAGGCCCGCTGCCAGTTTTTGCGCACGCGCGTCGAGCTTCGCGTAGAGATCGGGGTCGCTCTCGATGAGGTCGAGCGTGCGATGACCCATCGCGACGCTGAACGGATTTCCCGAGAACGTACCGCCCGTGAACGTCGCGCCCTCCGGCGCGAGAACCGCCATGACGTCTTCCCGGCCGCCGAACGCGGCCAGCGGAAAACCGCCACCCATGATCTTGCCGACCGCCGTGAGATCCGGCTGCAACGCGGGGGGCGCCTGCGCGCCGTGCACGCCCAAGCGCAGCCACGTGATGACTTCGTCGAAAACGATCAGTGCGCCGTAGGCGCGCGCTCGTGCGAAGACGCCGTCGAGGAACCCGGGATCGGGCAACACGAGACCCATGTTGCCGACGACGGGTTCGACGAGGATCGCCGCGAGGTCGCTCTCGCGGCCGGCGAGTTTCGCGTCGAGGTCTCCGAGATCGTTGTATCGCGCGACGACGCTCTGCGCGCGCGTGGCGGCCGGAATGCCGCCGCGCGCGACGTCGTCCGCATCGCCGCTCGCGCCGGCCGACGCGCCCGCATCGTGCAGCGCGCCGTCGAAGTGGCCGTGATAGTTTCCGGCGAACCGCGCGACGAGGCTGCGCCGCGTGAACGCGCGCGAGACGCGCACCGCGCTCATCACGGCTTCGGTGCCGGTGCTCATGAAACGCAACCGCTGCATCGATGGCAAATACGCGCTAACGCGGGCGGCGAGGTGGACTTCCTGCTCGAAGGTCGAGCCGAAGACGGTCCCCGCGCTCGCGAGCCGGTCGAGGTCCTTGACCAGCGCCGGATGCGCGTGCCCGAAGAGCAGCGGGCCGTACGCCATGACGTAATCGACGTACGATGAACCGCTCGCGTCGTACGCATACGCGCCCGTGCCGCGCGTCTGCGCGAACGGTTCGCCGCCTACGGCCCGTCCGGCGCGAACCGGCGAACTTCCGCCCCCGGCGAGAACGCCCGTGCCGGCCGCAGGGGTCGTGCGCGTGCCGTTCAAGCCGAGATCGGCGACCCGTCGTGCGTGAGTTGCGGGCCATCCGGATGACGCACGACGCAGATCGTCGCGCGCTCCGATTCGAAATTGATCCGCACGAACACGATCGTGACGCGCTGCGCTCCCTTGGCGAACGGAAAGACGAATTCGAATGGCTCGATGCTCGTTTCGTGCGATGTCAGGAACGAGTCGAACCGTCCCTCGAATTCGCGAATCGCGGTGCACGGTGCCACGTCGTGGAAGAAGTTCCGTCCGAGCACGCGTTCGCGGCTGAAGCCGGTCATGTCGCTCTCATACCGGTTGTACTCGAGCACCGTCCCTTTGCGATCGACGACGATGACGCCGAAAGGCAGTTCGTCGACGTGATCGACGGTCGATGCTTTTTCTAAGTCGAAGGGCTTGAAGAGTTCGGCCACGTTCCCCCATGTTCTGCAAGCAGTGCGGCGGCTTCGGGTACATTCCAAGGCAACGGCATCGCGCCTTCGGCGATCGCGACGATATTGCCGTCGTCGTTTCGACCGGCACGCGGGATACAAGCGAAGCGGACCCGTCCGAGTTTCTTCGCCGCGGCCATCGCGTGCATCGCGCCGCCGTCGGGTTCGCTGCACACCAGTGCCACTGCCGTAACGTGTGCGGGTTGCAGCCGATCGCGCCGTACGAGCGACCAGCGCGTCACGGGTTCGAACGGCAAGAACTCCGTGAGCAGCGCGCCGCCCGCGGCGACGATGCGCCGCTCGAGCTCTGCATGCTCGGGTGGATAGGTCACGCCGAAACCGTTACCCAGATACGCGATGGTCGGCACCTCCGCGCGCAGCGCACCCTCGTGCGCCGCCGCGTCGACACCGCGCGCGAGCCCGCTCACGATCGGCGAAGCGACGGCGCCTGCGAG
>CAZZUZ010000015.1:0-16900 GCA_964657315.1 Vulcanimicrobiota bacterium | reverse complement strand
GGGCGAGGCCGATCGTCTGCCAGGCGAGCCAGCCCTCCTGCACCGCCAGGGTGAACGTGAAGAGCCCGCTCGCGATCGTGGTCACCGAGAGCGCCGCGCCCGGCAGGTCGGGGCGGGTGGGGCGGAGGTCGGCCGGGCTGTCGGCCGCGACCGTGCTGCGCATGCTCGAACACGACAAGCAGATCAAAGCCGTCTACATCGTGAGTCCGACGTACTACGGCGTCGCGGCCGACCTCGAAGCGATCGCGGCCGTCGCGCACGACGCCGGCGTGCCGCTACTCGTCGACGAAGCGTGGGGACCGCACTTTCACTTTCATCCGGCATTACCGATCGACGCGCTCGAAGCGGGCGCCGACATGTGCATCAACTCGACGCACAAGATGCTCGGCAGCCTCTCGCAGACGGCGATGCTCCATCACAAAGGCGATCGCATCAAGCTCGATCGCCTCAAGGCCGTCGTCAAACTCTTCCTCTCGACATCGCCCAATCTCGTACTCGTCGCATCGCTCGACGTCGCGCGTAGACAGATGGCGATGGAAGGTGCGGCGCTACTTTCGCGCACGATCGAACTCGCCAACGACACGCGCCGCCGTCTCAACGATATTCCCGGCATCTATTGCTTCGGTGAAGAGCAGGTCGGACGGCCCGGCGTCTTCGATCTCGATCCGACCAAGATCACGATTACGGTCAAAGCGCTCGGCTATACGGGATACGAAGCCGAAGAGATCTTGCGGCGGCGATATAACGTGCAATGCGAACTCGCCGATCTCTTCAACATGCTCGCGCTCTTCACGATCGGAACGACGCAAGAAGCCGCGGACCGTCTGGTGTACGGCGTCAAAGAACTCTCGCGCGAAGACCGCCCGATCGACGTGTTCTCGCCGTCGGGCGTACTCGAGCGGCGTTTGCAGACGGGCACCTACGCGCTGCCGGCGATTCCGCCGATTCGCATGAATCCGCGCGAAGCGTTTCTCTCGCCGACGGAGTTCGTGAAATTCAAAGAGAGCGCGGGGCGCGTCTGCGCGGAAGTGATCACGCCGTATCCGCCGGGCATTCCCGTGATTTCCCCGGGCGAAGAAATCACGCCGGAAATCATCGCCTATCTCGACCTCGAGAAAAAAGCCGGCGTCCGCATGCAGGGTCCGTACGATTCGGAACTTCGGCAGATCCGGGTGGTACAAGGGATATAATGTCCCCTGACGCAATTTCCGACGCAACGGTTAAGCCCGGAGATGTACAACCGGTAGAACCGAATTCTGGACGAGGATGTGTATTGGCCGTTAACGCCCAGTCCGTCTCATCACATTGGGAAATCACCCAACTCCTCGATATCTTTCCGCTTCCGATCAGGCAAGCGCTCGTCCGTCTCCCGAATCTCGAATCGCTCGTCGAAGTCGTGCTCGATCTGGGTCGTCTCCCGGAAGCACGCTTCAGCGAGGATTTCGTATTTCTCGGCGAGACGAACGTGACCGCGGAAGATCTCGAAACCGTCTGTTCGCGACTCTCTGCCTTCGGCAGCGACAATCGCGCCGGTATCGAGCAGACGCTGCACCGCATCTCGGCGATGCGCAATCGCGCGGGCAAAGTCGTCGGACTCACCGCCCGCGTCGGCCGCGCCGTCTACGGCACGATCGACATCATTCTCGACGTGATCCGCTCGGGTAAATCGGTCTGTCTGCTCGGCCCGCCGGGCGTCGGCAAGACGACGATTCTGCGCGAGTGCGCGCGCGTGCTCTCCGAAGACCGTAAACGTGTCGTCATCGTCGACACGTCGAACGAAATCGGTGGCGACGGCGACGTCCCGCATCCCGGCGTCGGACACGCGCGGCGCATGCAAGTCCCGAGCGTCGCACAACAGCACGACGTGATGATCGAAGCGGTCGAAAACCACATGCCGCAGGTCATCGTCATCGACGAGATCGGCACCGTCGAAGAAGCGAGTGCGGCGCGCACGATTGCGGAGCGGGGCGTGCAACTCATCGGAACCGCGCACGGCAAGACGCTCGAGAACCTGCTGATGAACCCGACGCTCTCGGATCTCATGGGCGGCATCAACACGGTCACGCTCTCGGACGAAGAAGCGCGCCGTCGCGGCACGCGTAAGACCGTGCTCGAACGCAAATCGCCCCCGACCTTCGACGTGCTCATCGAGATCGTGGATCGCAATCGCCTCTCGATCTATCAGAACGTCGCGGAAACCGTCGACGCGTTGCTGCGCGGATTCCAGCCGCAGGCGGAAGTGCGTCAGCGGCTGCCCGGCGGGGCCGTGCAGGTCGTGCAGGAAGCGACGGCCGGGCCGGTCCAGCAAAAACGTGCTACGTCCGCTCTCGTGCAGAAGCCGCTCGCGATCGAGTCGGAATTTGCCAAAGCGCTGCGCGAGAGCGACGCGCAGGAAGCGCAGCAGGAACGCGAAGCGCACGTGCTGCTCTTTCCATACGGCGTCTCGCGCAACAAGATCGAACGCGCGATCCACAATCTCGGCGTCTCGGCTTCGATCGCGCGCAAGTGGGACGACGCCGACGTCGTCCTCACGCTCAAGACGCTCGAACGCAAAGAGTCGGACAAACTCAAATCGATCGCGGCCGAGAACGTGCCGATCTATTCGATCAAGACCAATACGACGGCGCAGATCATGCACGCGCTCAAAGACATCTTCGCGCTGCCCTCCATGGACGCCGAAGAGATCGCATTGCGCGAAGCGAGCGAAGCGATCTATAAGGTGCTGCTCGACAATCAGCCGGTCGAACTCACGCCGCAGACGTCGTACGTACGCCGCATGCAGCACCAGCTCGCCGAGCAGCACCGCGTGATGTCGCGCAGTACGGGAATGGAACCCAACCGCCGCATCGTGTTCTACCGCACGAACGACCTGCCGTACGGATCGGTCTCCGCATAGGCCGATTCATCACGGTCGAGGGAATCGAAGGAAGTGGAAAGTCGACACTGCTGGCCGGGCTCGTACGCGAGCTCGGCCAGCGTGGCGTTACGCTCGTCGCCACGCGCGAACCCGGCGGGACGCCGCTGGGCAACATGCTGCGCGCGGCCTTCGTCGATCCGAACCTCGCGATCGATCCGGTCGCCGAAGCGCTCATCGTCAACGCCTCTCGCGCGCAACACGTCGCCGACGTGATCGAGCCCGCGCTGGTGCGCGGTGCGACGGTGCTCTGCGATCGTTTCGCCGATGCGACGCTCGCGTATCAGGGCTACGGCCGCGGAATCGATCTCGCGCTGTTGACGTCGCTCGCGAACGTCGCCACGCGCGGCCGCGAGCCCGACCTCACGTTGCTCGTCGACGTGCCGCTCGAGGTCTCTCGCGCGCGCGTCGCCGCGCGCGCGGCGGACACGAAGACGAACGTCGATCGCCTCGAGCGTGAAGACGATGGATTTCACGGACGCGTACGCGACGGCTACCTCGCACTCGCGAAGGCGCATTTCGGGCGCTTCGAAATTCTCGACGGTACGCGCGTGCCCGACGTTTTACTGTGCGCCGCGCTCGGTGCGATCGACGAACGGCTGCCGCAATGAATCGTACGACCGGTCATTTCGAGGTCGTCGGCGCCGAAGCGGCGCTCTCGTTCTTCGGCACGCTCGATGTCAAGCGGATCTCGCACGGCTACCTTTTCACCGGGCCTGCCGGCGTCGGCAAAAAAACGTTCGGGCGCGCGCTCGCGCAATCGCTGTTCTGCGAGACGCCCAAGCCAACGCTGCTCGGTTACTGCAACGCCTGCACCGGCTGTAAACTCTTTACGGCCGGGACGCACCCCGATTTCGTGTTCGCCGAAGGCGCGATCAAAATTGGTGACGAGAGCGCGCGATCGGGCGACGATCAGGTCACCTCTCGCGACCTCGTTCGCGAGATGTCGCTGCACGCGTATAGGAGCGCCTACCGCGTCGTGCTGCTCGGCGACGTCGATTTCACGGGCACGCACGCCGCCGCGAACGCCCTGCTCAAGCTCTTCGAAGAACCGCCGGCCGGCATCGTCTTTCTGCTCACGACGAGCGCCGCGGGCTCGCTCTTGCCGACGATCCGTTCCCGTTTCGTCGAGATTCCGTTTTCGCCGCTCGCGACGCGCGACGTCGAGCGCGTGCTGGTTCGCAGCGGTGTCGACGAAGAACGCGCGCACTTCGCAGCCGAAGCGTCGCTCGGGAGCATCACGCGCGCGCGCGCGATCCTCGACGACGACGATCTCGGCATCCGCGAAAAATCGTTCGTCTGGTTCGAGGACGCCGTCCGCGGCAAACAGCCCGATGGCAGCTTCTTATCACTCGACGACAAGAGTCTGAGCGGCGCGGAGAAACGGCGTAACGTCGGCGAGCTCATCGAGTTGAGCCGGATCGCGGTTCGCGATTGGGCGGCGCTGACGCTCGCACCCGGAGCGGACGTGCCGGTTCTCGCGAGCGATCAGCGAGCGCGCATCGCCGGCCTGCCCGGGCGCGATCCGGCCGCGATCGTCAACCTGCTCGCATCGCTCGCCGACGTCGAACGCGTCGCGAACACGAACGTTTCCGCCGGTCTCGTCGTCGATTACCTGCGCATGCAGCTCTCACCGCGCTAACGCGCCGTCACGGGCGCGTTGCGTTCGAGGTGCGCGTGCAGCGACTCGAATGCGTACGTCGCACCCGCCGCCATCTCTTCCGGCGCCAAACCGGAAGCCGCGGCGGCGTTGAGCCGTTCTCGTGTCGCTCGCCAGCGCGGTGCGGTCTCGCGGCCGTAACAGCCGTAGTACGCCGAGTCGAACGCTAGATGGCGACGGATGTCGCTCGCGATCGATACGCCGCCGAGCGTCGAGCCTTCGAGAACGTACAGCGCCCCGGCGGCCTCTGCCGCCGAACGCAGCCGGAACGCCGGCTCCGCAGCGTCGGGACTCGCGAGCGCCCGGGCGTCGATCGCGAGCAGGCCGCGTTTCGCATACGACTCCGAGTCGATCCCGTACGCCGCGAGCGCCGGAGCGTGGCGCGCGATCTCGCGTTCCGCCGCGCGGTGGAAACTCAGCATAGCGCCGATCAGCGCTGCGAGGCGCGCGCGATCGCGCGTCGCGGGAAGGATGAAGCCGGTGTTTTCGAGCGCCGTGTGTGCTCGGGCGGTTCGTTCGCGCAGGACGTCGGTTGCAAGCATCGGATACTCGGAGCGTAGCATGTCGGTGAATCGAAGCCAATCCATTCCGCCCGGCGCGCCCGTCGACCTCACGAATTGCGATCGCGAGCAAGAGTTTAGGAAGCCAAGGCGTCTCCGTATGTGTATCTCGGCGGCGTTAGTGGGATACCGTATTCGGCCCGGGCTGAATCCGGCGAACAGTGGAATCGCCCATCACCTGCACCGACTGGTCTCGAGAATGCCTCAAACGTACAGCCTTACATCCGTGTAGGCGGAGTTTTCGGCGGTGCGCCAGGGAACGCTCCGGCTTCATCTTATACAGAAAATGGGATTCGGGTGGTGCCAATGATGCGGAATGTGACTTCAAAAGCTCTTCATTGGTTATTGACCAAAGCTTTACCGTCCGGACTGCTCAGTACAACGGGGAGTATAGCGTACTCTTTACAAATTTTTCCGGGCAAAACATCGGTGGCACATTCAACACCGTACGGTTCGCCATTTATTAGCCATACAACCATAACTCGTCTTCTATGTATGGCGATTGGAACGGCACATGCGACGGTTGTCGCGTTTCTGCGACCACGTCGATTGGCCAGCAAGCGGATTCTAAAAATTGTGGTGACTTCTTCGGTCCAGTAGGCTGGTCGGGTGAGATCATTTACGGCTCTGATGCGACTCTTCAACCGTTTGCGCAGTGGCTTGATTATCCAGGTTGGACGCATACTCCAAATAATGAGTGCGGCAATACGCCTGCATCGCAACTCAACAGCGTTATTGAGGTTTCGAACCAATCCCTAAGTGCGCAAGGCGGTAAAGAGGCAGTAATAATTAACGATGGAAGCGGAACATGGCTACATTAAGCATCGTCGTGCTAAATAGGTACGCAAGGCCAATGATAACTCCTAATTATTCAGAGTTTCCTATATACGGTCATGTTTGGAAACTCGATCAGCACGACAAAAAGAATTTCCCGAAACTCAGGCCGGAACAACGGAAAATGATCGCTTCCGCCATTTCTGATACTTGTCCGATTCTCCGGCCAGCTTTAAGATATACATTTGTTGATGATGGAGGGAAAAAACGTCTTATTATTTTCACATTGGATTTGGACAATATTCGCTAGTCTACAGCAAAACGAGCAGTGACCTGAGCTACGATATTAGTCACGGAAATCTGTTCGCTGGTCCAGGACCGCAAACTTGGGCCGAGACAAACGGCTGTGATAGTATCTAACGGAATTCCGAGAAGTCGGCTGCTTCGTTATGCTCCAGCTAGTCGCTTGAAGCTTTACATGGAATAGAAACCGGTCATTGGAGAAGCCGCGTCTTAGCAATGGATTTTACGAATCGTCGCGGCAATCGTTCGGGACGCTAATTGGTGGAGAGAAGCAGCGGAATCGCGTGGACAAGCGTGATCGCGTGAATCCGTTTTGACAAGTCCGCTTTTGCGGCATACATAGAAACAAGTAGCATCTCGCCGCAAACTTCTCACCGAGTAGCGATCGCTAAAAGTCGGAAAATCGACGGTCGACTCACCAAGAAGTGAACATTCCGCACTTCACGATCGCAAAGTCGCGACATTGAAGCCTTTCCGCTCTGTGCGATCTTTTTAGGCTTTTCCTGAACCGACTACGGATCTCGCTAGTGATCGAAACGCGTGGGACATCAAATCGTCGAATGCCCTACCGGGCGGTGTCGATTCGCCGGTCGATAGCGAACGCACCTACCGCCCCGCATCGTCGGGTCTCATAAGGCGCGCGAAAGCCGCGTTGAGCAGCAAGACCTTGGTCAGCCTGCGGACGTCGATACCCTATGCCTTGAGCGCCGGAGCGAGGCGCGATCGCGGTTGCGTGCAGGATGAAGGTGGTGTTTTCGAGCGCCGTCTGTGCTCGGGAGGTTCGTTCGCGAAGGACGTCGGTTGCAAGCATCGGATACTCGGAGCGTAGCATGTCGGTGAATCGAAGCCAATCCATTCCGCCCGGCGCGCCCGTCGACCTCACGAATTGCGATCGCGAGCCGATCCATACGCCCGGAGCGATCCAAGCGCACGGCGCGCTGTTCGCACTCGATCCCGTCACGCTGCGCATTCTCGCGGCCAGCGACAACGCGCAAACGTTCACGGGCGTCGCGCTCGGCCGGACGATCAACGCACGCGCGGAAGACGTGTTCGCGCGCGATGCGGTCGACCGCATCGCCGCGCTCGCGTCGGACCCCGTCCTGGTCGCGGGTGCCGCAACGTTCGCGTATTCAGACGCCTATGCCGCGCGCTTGCATTCGGCGGGCGAAACGCTGTACGTCGAGCTCGAGCCGACCGCGAGCGGCGGCGGCGCGGCCGCCGCCGCGTCGCGCGATGCGGCCGCGGCGCGGTTCGACGTCGACGACGACATCGTGCGCGTCTGCGACGGCGCGGCGAGCGCGGTGCGTGAGATGACGGGCTACGATCGCGTGATGATCTACCGCTTCGACCCCGACGGTCACGGATCGGTCATTGCCGAAGCGCGCGAGCCGCGGCTCAACACCTTTCTCGGCCAGCACTATCCGGCAAGCGACATCCCGCGTCAGGCGCGCGAACTCTATCGCACGACGATGCTGCGCCTCATCGTCGACGTCGGGTACGTGCCGGCTCCGGTCTCGCCGTTGCTCGATCCGAAATCGGCCAAACCGTGGGATCTCGGTCGGGCCATCCTGCGCAGCGTGTCTCCGATCCACATCCAATACCTCAAGAACATGGGCGTTTCGGCGACGCTGACCGTGTCGCTCCTGCGCGATGGCGAATTATGGGGATTGATCGCCGCGCATCACTATTCGCCGAAATACGTCGGGCACGAATTGCGCGACGCCGTCGAATCGCTGGGTTACGCGCTCGTCGACCGGATCGTAGCGCTCGAAGACGGCGCGTCGCGCGAACGCGCGAGCCGGCTCGAAGCCGCGCTCTCGGCTTTCGTAGCAAAATCTGGTGAGGACCGCGTGGCTTCGGTAGCGACCGATGCCGAACTGCATCGGGCTCTGGGATGGAGCGGCGCCGCCTATGCGAATGGCTCGATCGTGTCTGCGGGAGCGGTACCCGGCGACGAGCGGCTCGCCGCGCTCGTATTCTGGCTCGACGAACGCAGCGGCCCCGAGTTTTTCGTCACGGATAACCTCGCGCGTCTCAATCCCGACTTCGCGGACGTCGCGTCTCTCGCGAGCGGGGTGTACGCGTTCCGAACGGGATCCGGCTGGCTCTTCGGATTCCGTCCGGAATTCGAACACGAAATCGTGTGGGGCGGCGATCCGAGCAAGCCGGCGGCGTTCGACGGCGAGCGCCTCTCGCCGCGCGGCTCGTTCGAGCAGTGGCGTGAAGAAGTGCGCGAACGCGCCGTGCCGTGGGAACCCGAGGTGCTGACCTCGCTCGAGCGCTTGATGGCGTGGATGGACCATAAGACGCCGTGGAGCTGAATCCGTCCTATCGGATCGATCCCGACCGAGGCTCCATTCCCGACGTATTCGCATCGAATGCATCGTACCGCGAGACGGCCGAAGCCGTGGCTCGGCTTGCCGTTCCGGCAGTGGCGTGGGCCTGCATCATCGATCTCATCGAGGACGGCGTCCTCACGCGGCGCGGAGTCGCCGCGGCCGCGGCCGTAACGCTCCCGCATTTTCCGGCCGCGCCGCACGTCGACGCGCCCGAAGGCGCGGCGGTCGCCGCGCGCACCGGAAGCCCGCGCTACTACGGCCGCGGCTGGCTCGCCGCGCTCGCGCGCGACGATACGACGATCGCCGCGCTCGGGCGAACGACGCTGCGGTCCTTTACCATGTTGCCGTTGCGCGTCGGATTTTCGACGATCGGAGTCATCACTTTCGCCTGCGAACACGAGATCGAGGCGCCGGACCCTGCGCTCGAAGCGTTCGCACGCGACGCCGCGCTCGCGATCGAGATGAGCCGGCTGCGCGAAGACGCGGCGGAAGCGCGGCGCCGCGCGAGTGAGACGCAGTTGCGGCTCGGGATCCTCGCTCGGACCGGCGGAGCCTTCCTCGAATCGTTCGACGTGCCGTCGGCGATACGGCGCTTTCTCGAACACACGATCCCCGCGTTCGCGGACGGCGCTTGCGCGATCGTCGAGAGCGGCGGCGTCGAGACGGTCTACGCCGGCGGCGCCTTCGACCGGCCCTCGGTACGTTCGCTCGGTGCGGCGGCGGTAGAGGCGGGACGTTCGGTCTTCGGGGAGGCCGGTTGCGTGCTCGCGACTCCGTTGCTCGGCGTCGCAAAAGTACGGGGCAGCATCGTCTTCTCGCGCCGGCCGGTGCGGCCGCCGTTCGTCGTCGACGACTTGACGCTCGTCGAGACGTTCGGAGCCCGCGCCGCATCGTTCGTCGGCGTCGCGACCACGTACGCCCGCGAACGGCACGTATCGCATACCTTGCAGTTCGCGCTGCGGCCCCAGAAACTCCAGCCCATTGCCGGGCTGCCGTTCGTCGCGGCATATCGGCCGAGCGATCTCGACACCGACCTCGACGTCGGCGGCGATTGGTACGACGTCATCGAACTCGATTCCGATCGAGTCGCGTTCGTTATCGGCGACGTCATGGGACACGGCGTCGAAGCGGCGGCCGCGATGGCTCAGCTGCGAAGCGGTATCACGGCCAACCTCCACGCGGGCTTAGGGCCCGCGCAATGCCTCTCATGCGCCGACCGCGTTCTCGCCGATTTGGAAGGGGTCGCGAATTTCGCGACCGCGGCCGTCGCGATTCTCTCGCGCTCGGCAAAGACGCTGACGCTGTCGAACGCGGGCCATCCGCCGCCGCTCATCCGCCGCGGCGACGCGCTCGACGAACCCGCGCCTTCCGCCCTCATGCTCGGAATCGACCGCGTCTCGCGGCGTGCCGACACGACCGTGCCGCTGAACCCGGGCGACCTCGTCGCGTTCTACACCGATGGCGTGTTCGAAGACCGCGAAAAGCCGTATTTGGAAGGCTTCGGCGCGCTGCGCGCGGCGCTGCTCGGGGCTAGCGACATGGAAGATGCCCGCGAGCGCCTCTTCGACCTCATTGCGGTCTCGACGGACGACCGGACGCTTCTCCTAGCCACGCTCGAACGCTGACGCGTCCCACTCGCGGCGAAGCATCGCATAGACCCACGTGGTCGACCACTCGCCCTTGAAGAAATCGTCCTCGACGAACTCCGCTTCGCGGCGCATGCCGAGTTTCTCGCATACGGCCGCCGAGGCGACGTTTCGTGCGTCCGTGCGCGCGACGATGCGGTGAAGTTTGCCCGTTCCGAAGCCGAAGGCCAACAGCGCGCGCGCCGCTTCGGTCGCGTATCCGGCGCCGGCGTACGGGCGGCCGACGACGTAGCCAATCTCTGCCAGGGCGTTCGCTTCGCTCTCGTAGGCGATATTGCACTGACCGATCACGCGTCCGTCTTCGCGCCGCTCGATCGCGAGCAAGAGTCCATCGCCTTCGCGATCGAACGTCGTCTTGCCGGCGAAGCGGAGGATAGCGTCGCGGACGTCGCTGCGGCTGCGGACGTCCCACGGCACGTAGCGCACCACGACGGGATCGGACTGATAGGCCAAGAGCGCGTCCTCGTCGTCGAGCGTTAGCGGGCGAAGCCGCAGGCGTGCGGTCTCGAGCCTTACCAACGCCGCCTTCCAAATGCGAGATCGGAGTATGTTTTTGCCATCACCAGCGCCAGGTAGCCGCGCAGCAGCGTGGTAACGACGACGACGATCATCGACGACGTGACGGGATTGGAAAACGCGCCCGACGAGAGCAGCAGCGGCCCGAGCAATTCGACCACGTACGCGGGTGCCCACGTGAGGACCGCATAGTAGAGCAGCGCGAGCGGGAGCGTCGGTGCCGGGTTGTCTCGCGCGCGTTCGAACGAAACGTTGAGCGCCGCGCCGCCCGGCACGCCTCCGATCGCCGCCGCCGGAATCGTATACGAGAAGAAAAAGAAGGCGACGAGCACGAGGACCAACGCGCCGATGCCGCCGAGAAAACCGCCGGCAAGCGAAGCGATCGACGTCACGAACGTGAAGCCGAGTGCGGCGAAGAAGAGGTCGCCGAGTTTACGCGTTCCGGACTCCCACGTATCGGTCACGGGCGCGCGTCCGTAACGCCAGACCGAATCCGCCGCGATGAGCGCGAGCGCGAATCCGAAACCGGAGACGAGCCGGCCGAGGAGCGCGTATATGCCGATGCCGACGGTATCGGCGCCCGGGACGGCTGAGAGGATCAAGTATTCGAACGTTCCCGCAAGCAACGGCCAGAGCATCACTTGCGGGAAGCGGACTAGGAGTACGAAGGCGCGACCGTACGTCGAGTAATCGAACCCCCGAAATGCACGCAAGGTCTAGCGCGCGCCCGCGAGTGCGGTGCCGCAGCCGCACGTGCGGCCGGCCGGTATCGCCTCGATGATTTTGAAGATCGCCTGCTTCACGCGTTCGTTGTTGCTCGCGAACACTTTGAGCACGGCCTCGTGGGTTACGGGTTCGGCGCCCGCGAGGCCGACGTCGTAATCGGTGATGAGCGAGATATTGACGTAGCACATCTCGAGTTCGCGCGCGAGATAGCACTCCGGATATTGCGTCATGTTGATGATCTCCCAACCCGCGTCTTGGAACCACTTCGATTCCGCGCGCGTCGAGAAACGCGGTCCTTGAATGACGACGACCGTGCCCGTCTCGTGCGTCTTGACGCCGCCCGATTTGAGCGCGTCGATCGCGATCGGCCGCAGCTGCGGACAGTACGGGTCGGCGAAGCTGACGTGCGTCGTGACCGGTCCGTCGTAGAACGTATCCTTGCGGCCCGTCGTACGATCGACGACTTGATCGGCGACCGCCATGTCGCCCGGCTCGTACTCTTTCTTGAGCGAACCGCAGGCGGTCGGCGCGATGATGCGCGAGACGCCGAGTTCTTTCATCGCCCAGAGATTCGCGCGGTAGTTGATCGATTGCGGCGGAAAGCGATGATCTTTACCGTGACGTGGTAAGAACGCGACGGACTTGCCCGCGATCTCTCCGAGCGCGACTTTGTCGCTGGGCGCGCCGTACGGCGTCTCGATCCAAACTTCGCGTGGATTCTCGATGAGCGAATAAAATCCGGAGCCGCCGAAGACTCCGACATCCGCATGTTCCTTAGTCAAACATCCCTCCAAGACGATGAGTCGTCACGGGCGTTCGCGAGCGCGCACCGGCCTCCCGGCAGGGCGTCAGATTTCGAGCAGATCGTTCGCGAGAAAACGGACGAGATCCGTCGAACCATCGCGCGTTCCGGGGACGGCGCGAAAGCCGCCGGCTGCGAAGTAGGCGCGCAGATAGTCGACGAACCACACGGGCTGCGCGGATCCGGCTTCGTGCACGTACGCGTCGACGCCGGGGGCGGGAACGAGCAGCTTCGTCACCGCTCGCTCGTCGAACCAGCCGTTCTTCGTACGATAGCCCGATGCGATGAACGGCTCGACCTCCGAACCGCACACGTCGTAATCGGGCAAGATCTCGAGCGGATCGAGGAGCCGCTCCTTCCATGCGTCCTCGTCGCCCGCGGACGGTAGCCAGCCGCGCAGACACACGGTGCCGACACGCGCGCAGAAGGTCGCGATCGACGGCGGCAGCGGGCCGAGTTCTGCGAAGAGCGCCATCGTCTCTCGCAGTCCGGCGTCGGGCTCGCCGAACGCGTTATCGCCGGGATACTCGAAGACGAAGCCGAGCGACGTCAGCCGTGCAGTGATCTCGCGTACGTTGGCATCGGCACGTGCGATCGTCGCGTCGACGACCGAGCGGACGTCATCACGCCGCTCGACCGGTAACGCGTCGAACGATTCGACCGCGTGAAGAACGTCCCACACGGCGCGCCGTTCGCCCGCATCGTAGCGGTGCCGCAGGGATTCCGGCGGCATGGCGCGTCCGGGCCTATTCGCGGAAGTCGGCGGGTTTGAGATCCTCGATGAAACGTTTGAAGCGCTGCGTTTCTTCGGCTTCGGCTTTTTTGTCCGCAACGGTCTCTTCGAGGACGATCTTGTCGGAGACGTAGATCGGCGCGCCGACGCGTAGCGCGAGTGCGATGCCGTCGGAGGGACGCGCGTCGATCTCCTGCGTCTCACCGTTCGCCTTCACGATCAGCTTCGCAAAGAACGTCGAGTCCTTGATGTCGTGCACGACGATCTGTTCCAGCGTCGCGTTCAGCGTTTCGAGCATCGTCTTCATCAGATCGTGCGAGAGCGGGCGCGGCACGGACGTCCCTTCGAGGGCGAGTGCGATTGCGGTCGCTTCGAATGGCCCGATCAAAATCGGCAGAAATCGTTTGCCTTCGAGGTCTTTGAGGATAACCACCGGATCGTGGGTCAAGAGGTCGATGCCGAGTTTGTCGACCTTCATTTGGCGCATGCTCCAAAATCCTACGTGTCCAGGACGATTCCTTGCCGCAAACGAACGAGCGGAGCGCTTTATGGCTCTTTCCTGCGGAATCGTCGGCCTGCCCAACGTCGGTAAATCGACGATCTTCAACGCACTCACGCGCTCGGCGCAAGCGCTCGCGGCGAACTATCCGTTCGCGACCATCGAGCCCAACATCGGCGAGGTACCGGTGCCCGACGGGCGGCTGCCCGTGCTCTCGGACATCGTGTCGGCAAAACGGATCGTCCCCGCCACGATGCGCTTCGTCGACATCGCGGGCCTCGTGCGCGGCGCGAGTTCGGGGCAAGGGCTCGGCAACGCATTCTTGAGCCACATTCGCGAGACCGATGCGGTCGCCATGGTCGTACGATGCTTCGAAGACGGCGACGTCATTCACGTCGAGGGCGGTCCCGATCCGCTGCGCGACATCGAAATCATCGACATCGAGATGGCCCTCGCCGACCTCGCGACGCTCGGCAAGCGGGTGGAGAAGCTCGAACGCGAGGCGCGCGTCAATCCGAAGCTCGCGCCGCAGGTCGAAGCCGCGAAACGCCTGCGCGCCGCACTCGAAGAAGGCAAGCCCGCACGCGGTTTCGCGCCGGAGTCGATCGAGCGCGAGATCGCAAAAGAGTCGTTCCTGCTCACGAACAAGCCCGTTCTCTACGTGGCCAACGTCGACGAGGCGCAGATCGCGGCGCCCGGTCCGCTCGCACGTGCGGTCATCGATCACGCGGCGAAGGAAGGCAGCCCCGTCATCTCGTTCTGCGGCAAGATCGAAGCCGAGTTCGCCGGTCTCAGCGACGACGAAGCCGCGGAGTTCCGCGACGAACTCGGCATCAGCCGCAGCGGCCTCGATCAGCTCATTTTGGGAGCGTACGATCTGCTCGGCCTGATGACGTTTCTGACCGCGGGCGAGATGGAAGTGCGGGCGTGGACGATCGACAAGGGAACCAAGGCGCCGCAGGCCGCGGGCAAGATCCATTCCGATATCGAGCGCGGCTTCATCCGTGCGGAGATCGTTTCGTACGACGACTATGCCGCGCTCAGGACGATGCCCGCGATCAAAGGTGCCGGCAAGCTGCGTGCCGAGGGCAAGGAATACGTGATGCAGGAAGGCGACGTCGTCAACTTCCTTTTCAACGTTTGACCGCTTCCGCACCCCGTTTTTGGTTCGATCGTTAATGATCGGTGCGGGAAGTACGGTTTGGGCGCCGAGAGCGCGGTGATCGTATCGATGGGTCGGCTGCCGTTTTGCGCCGACCCGGCGTCATCTTTTTATGCCGATACCGCTAAAAACCGGCAAAGCCCGGAATCGAACCGGTCGTCGCCTGCGTTAACCGTATGGATAACTCGATTCGAGGTTAATTAGCCAAACGTAGGATATCCGGCCGGGCGTCCCAAAATTGGTGGCCCGGAGTCATGTCCGGAAGGAGCCCTCACCCCCTATGATCACCGCCGTTCGCGAAGTCTCGGTTTTTGGAGATGCGATCGCGTACTTCAACGAGGCGGCCGCGCTGCTCGACCTCGATCCCGGCATCCGTCAGATGCTGACCAAGCCGTCGCGCCAGATCATTTTCTCCATTCCCTTTCAGCGCGACAACGGCGAACTCGAGGTCTTCACCGGCTATCGCGTTCAGTACAATTTCGCACGCGGGCCCGCCAAGGGCGGCATCCGCTTTCATCCCGGAGTGACGCTCGACGAAGTGACGGCGCTCGCGTTTTGGATGACGTGGAAGTGCGCCGTGGTCGACCTGCCCTTCGGCGGCGGTAAGGGCGGCGTGACGTGCGACCCGGGCACGCTCTCGCGCGGCGAACTCGAGCGCATCACGCGCCGCTATGCCGCCGAACTCGTCGAAGTCGTCGGCCCCGACAAAGACGTGCCCGCGCCCGACGTCGGCACGACGCCGCAGATCATGGCGTGGTTCATGGATACGTATTCGATGCACGTGCGTCAGCACACGCCGGGCGTCGTCACGGGCAAGCCGCTCGAGATCGGCGGTTCGCGCGGGCGCGTGGAGGCTACGGGTCGCGGCGTTTCGCTCGTCGCACTCGCGCAGATGCGCCGCATGGGCATCGATCCCGGCGGCGCGAAGATCGTCGTTCAGGGCTTCGGCAACGTCGGCTCCGTTGCGGCCCAGATGTTCGTCGACGCGGGCTCGTCGGTCGTCGCGATCTCGGACGTCACGGGCGGTTACTACAATCCTAAAGGAATCGACATCCCGGGAGCGATCGCATACGCACAAGAGCATCATTCGCTCGACGGGTATCGCGGCGGCGATCGCGTGACCAACGAAGCGTTGCTCGAACTTCCCTGCGACGTGCTCGTACCGGCGGCTCTCGAAAAGCAACTGCACGCCGGGAACGCGGCCGCGGTCAAAGCCAGGCTCATCGTAGAAGGTGCCAACGGTCCGACGACTCCCGAGGCCGATCACATCTTCAACGAACGCGCAGTGGTCGTCATTCCCGACATCGTCGCGAACGCCGGCGGCGTCACGGTCTCGTACTTCGAGTGGGTTCAAGACCGGTCGGGTTACTTTTGGAAGGAATCGGAAGTAAACGAACGTCTCGCCGACGTGATGAACGAGAACTTCGCGAAAGTCTCCGATCTCGCGGCCGCACGCGGCGTACCGTTGCGCACCGCCGCCTACATGGTCGCGATCGATCGCGTCGTCGGATCGATGAAGATCCGCGGCGTGTACGCCTAGCCCGCGCTCAGCGGCTTTCGACCCACTTCGCCAAGTGAACGAGCGCGGGCGCTATCTCGGCCCCGCGCTCCGTCAGTGCATAGAGCACGCGCAGCGGCGGACCGGGATCGACACGCCGCGCGACGAGCCCTTCGTCGTCGAGTTCGCGCAGCGAAGCGGAGAGCGTTTCTTCGTCGATGCCGGCGCTCTCGGATGTCAATTCCGAAAGGCGTTGTGGCCCGCTCTCGAGCGACGCCAAGACGATGATGCTCGGGTGCGACCCGAGACGTCCCAGCGCTTCGGCGAACGTTCCGGCAGGCTGCTCGCGTGACATCCTGCCCGACTGCTTAGGTCTTTCGGGCTACCCTTTCCTGCAGAAAAGGACAAGCGGTCCGTTCAACGGCCGTCAAACCGCTCTGCGTTTCGGAGGGCTGCCGAGCATGTTCGGAGCATCGTCCCGGACACATGAAGTCTAAGGTCGACGCTATTTTCGAGTTACGAGATGCGGCAGAAGAGCACGGGCGGGCGGTCGCGCAACTCACCGCCGACCCGTCGCCTACCGCGCGTGAAGCCGTCTTCGACGCGCGCCAGAAGCTCGAGGCGGCGACGTCCGATGCGATCGATAGTTGCCATCAATGCGGCTCGCCGCATCCGGCGAGCGACCATCGCTAACGGCCGCTACCTGCTGAACTTTTCGCTTTCGCCCGTTGCGGCGGAGCGATCCGCCGACCGCCGTTCGAGAATGAC
>CAZZUZ010000014.1:0-17450 GCA_964657315.1 Vulcanimicrobiota bacterium | reverse complement strand
GCATCCTCTCGCCGTTCGTCGGCGGCGGCTTCGGCGGCAAAGGCTTGTGGAGCCACCAGATCCTCGCGATCGCGGCCGCGCGCGAGAGCGGCCGACCGGTCCGCATCGTGCTCTCGCGCGAGGGCGTCTTCCGCACCACCGGCGGCCGCACGACCACGGAGCAGCGCGTCGCGCTCGGCGCGAACCCGGACGGCACGCTCGCGGCGCTCATCCACACGGGGCACGCGGCGATGACGCCGCACAACAACTGCCCCGAGCAATTCACGTTTCCCGCACGCCATCTCTACGCGGCGAAGGCGTTGCGCGTCGCGCAGGACGTCGTCGATATCGACATGATCGCGAACACGTTCATGCGCGCTCCCGGCGAATCGATCGGGACGTTCGCGCTCGAGACGGCGATGGACGAACTCGCCGAGAAACTCGAGATCGATCCAGTCGAACTCCGCCGGCGGCTCGAACCCGAGTCCGACCCCGCAACGGGGCTGCCGTTCTCGTCGCGCCATCTCATCGAAGCGACGCGCACGGGTGCGGACGCGTTCGGCTGGGAGCGCCGCAATCGCACGCCGCGCGCGCAGCGAGAGGGCGAATGGCTGATCGGGCACGGGATGGCGACGGCGACGTATCCGTACTTCCGGATGCCCGGCGGCGCCGCGCGCGTCATCGTGCGGACCGACGGCAGCGCCGTCGTGCAGATGGCGAGCCACGAGATGGGCATGGGCACGGCGACGGCGCAGGCGCAGTTCGCGGCCGATTATTTCGGGTTGCCGCTCGAGCGCGTCCGCTTCGAATACGGCGACTCGAACTTGGCGCCCGGCACGATCGCGGGCGGCTCGTCGCAGAGCGCGTCGATCATCGCCGCGGTCATCGCATCGAGTGCCGCGCTCGTCGAGAAGCTACTCGTCTTCGCGACCGGCGATTCGCCGCTGGTCGGCTCACAGCCGGCCGACGTCGAGATCCGAGACGGCGGGCTTTATTCGACACGCGATCCGCAGCGCGGCGAGAGCTTCGTCGCGATCCTTACGCGCGCCGGGCACGACGAGCTCGCGGCGGAGGTTCCGGCACCCGACGCCGACGAGATGAAGCAGTTCTCGATGCACTCGTACGGCGCGCAGTTCGCCGAGGTGCGCGTAAACGCGGTGACGGGCGAGACGCGCGTCTCGCGGATGCTCGGCTCGTTCGACGTCGGTCGCGTGATTAACGCGAAGACCGCGGCGAGTCAGTTCCGCGGCGGCATGGTCATGGGGATCGGCCTCGCGCTCATGGAGGAAACGCTGTTCGACGAGCGGACGGGGCGGATCATGAATCCGTCACTCGCCGAATACCACGTGCCCGTGCATCTCGACGTACCGAAGATCGACGTGATGTGGACGGACATCCCCGATCCGCACGCGCCCGGCGGCGTGCACGGCATCGGCGAGATCGGCATCGTCGGCGTCGGCGCGGCGATCGCAAACGCCGTCTACAACGCGACGGGCAAACGCGTGTATGAGTTGCCGATCACCCTGGATACGTTGATGACGTAGGCCGCGACGCGCGCACCGACGGGCGATCCATCCGGGTCGGCGATATACCGAGGGACTCCGATGTGCGTAGGGCGTAGTGGGCGCTCGCATGTCGATCGTCTTATCGCCGATTCGCTTCATCGCTGCAGTCGTCGCGGCGGCGAGCATTACGGCAACGAGCCCGCCTCCGGCTCGCATCGTTCCGTATCAGCAAACGTATTACGGAACGATACGTACCGATCCGTACCATTGGATGGAAGCCGGCGGCCCCGAGTTCGATGCATACCTACGCGGGCAGACGGAATACGCGACGTCGCTGCTCGAGCGTAATCCCGGCCGGCCGAAAGTCGTCGCCGCCCTGCACGACGCGTACTCCGCAGCGGCTACGGCGACGACCACGAGCGGCATCGTGCGAATCGGCTCGCGCGTCTTTTACATGCAAAGCCTGCCGGGCAGCGACGATCCTTCGATTCTCGTACGAGTCGATGGCGAGACCGCTTCTTCGATCGTCGTAAACGCGTCCGAGCTGCCCAAGGGGAGCGTCATCGGTTGGTTCGCACCGTCGCCGAGCGGCAAACGGATCGCCTACGGTGCGACGCAGTCGAGCGAAAACGTCATCGTTCACGTGTGCGATGCCGATGGATCGGCCGATGTCGCTCAGGCGATCGATTCGAGCGTTATCCCGTATGCGACGTGGCACGGCGAGGACTCGTTCTATTACAGTTCCGTTCGCGAGTCGACGATCGATCGAACCGAACGGAGCTACCTCCATGTCGTCGGCGCTCCGAGCGGGACCGACGTGCAGATCGCCGGTTTCGGCGCGGCGGGGCCGCTCGGATCGAGCACCGCGCGCGACTTCTACACGACCTATCGCGTGCTCGACGGCGATGCGGTCGTGGCGATGATTCAGCACGACGTCACGCCGCATCAAGCCGTGTACATCGCACCGTTCGCGCAGGCGAAACGAGCCGGCGACCCGTGGCGAAAGGTCTTCGATTTCGATGACGAGATCGTCGCGGCCGCCGTGGGTCCGACCTATGCCTATGGCTTGACCGACCGCGGAGACGGCCATCGCAGCATCATCGTTCGAGATCGCAAGACCGGCACGACCGTACGCACGATTACGGCGAGCGGCTCCGCGTTTCGTACGAACATCTTCGCCGATCGGGCCGGCGTGTACGTCGCCGAACGCCTCGGAGCGGAGATGCGATTGGAACGATTCGATCTTTCGGGAAAGGCGCTGGGTACGGTCGCATTACCGCCCGCGAACGTCATCGCATCGCTCGACGGCGATCCGCAAACCGATTCCTTTGCGGTCGAAACGGCATCGTTCGACGATCCGAGCCGTTGGTACGAGATCTTCGGATCGCGCGCGTCGGTCCGAGTCATGAGCGAGAGCCCGCCTCCGCCTCGGTTCTTCGCGAGCGTTCGCTACGAAAACGCATTCGCCAAAAGCGCGGATGGTACGAACGTGCCGTATACGGTTTTCTTCCGCGAGGGAACCGCACGAGACGGCATGCGACCGACGCTCGTCGTGGGGTATGGCGCATACGGCTACGATATCGAGCCACCCGTCCCGACGTACGTTGCGGCGTTAAACAGCCTCGGGATCGTCGTCGTCCTCGCGCACGTCCGGGGCGGCGGTGAGTTCGGGGAGCCATGGCACCTCGCCGGCAAGGGCCCGACGAAGCAGCATACGATCGACGATTACGTCGCCTGTGCGCGGGCCGCCGTGGCGAGCGGCTGGACGTCGCACGCGAAGCTTGCGGGCATCGGCGTAAGCGCGGGCGGCATTACCATCGGCGGCGCCGTCACGCAACACCCGGACCTCTTCTCCGTTGCGATCTCGCAAGTCGGCTTCAACGATATGGTCGATCTCGAAAACATGCCGAACGGACCGGGGAACGTTCCCGAGTTCGGCAGCGTGAAGACGCGCGACGGGTTTCGCGACCTGCTCGCGATGAGCGCGTACGACCATGTCGTCCCCGCGAACTATCCCGCGATGATCCTGACGACGGGCCTCAAGGACCAGCGCACTTCGCCATGGCAGGTCGCCAAGATGGCCGCGCGGCTGCAAGCATCGACGACGAGCGGAAACCCGATTCTCTTGCGCGCCGACGATCAAGGCCACGGCTTGGTGGGCGACGAGGCCAGTCAGATTCCGGAGTACGCCGACATCTACACGTTCATGCTCTGGCAGCTTGGCGAACCCGGATTCGTTACGACGTAGCGAGACCGGTGCCGCCGACGTCGGTGCGGCACTCGCGAACGCCGTTTACGACGCGACGGGCACATGCGTGTATGAGTTGTCGATCGCGCTGCATAAGGTGCCGTCAACGACGTCGTAGTCGACAGCATCGCAGAGAGGCGTTCATGGACATCACGCAGCTAATTCTCGACGACCATCACGAGCAACGGCGCCTTTTCGGCATCTTGGAGCAGATCGATACGAAGGACGTCGAATCGCTTTCGAACCTGTGGACGCGCCTCGCGACCTTCCTCGAAGTCCATGCCAAGGCCGAAGAGGAGCTCTTCTATCCCGAGCTTTTGCGATCGGGGAAGGGCGCCGGCGACAAACCGACCGCGGCGGCCGAGACCGAAGACGCCATCGAGGACCACAACGAAATTCGCGACGCGATCGCCGCGGTGGCGGGTCACACCGTCGGAAGCGAGTCCTGGTTCGAAGCCGTCGCGAAGGCGAACGAGGCGAACAGCGATCACATGGGCGAGGAAGAGCGCGAAGGGCTAACGGATTTTCGGCAGCACGTAAGCCTCGAGACGCGCCACGATCTCGCCGTGAAATTCATCACGTTCGAAGCACGTCACGTCACCGGCGTCGAGGTGGAAGACGTCCCGCCCAATGAGTACATCCGCGAACATTCCGCTTAGCGCAGCTCATGCGACCGCCGTGCGCGTTGCGAGCTCGACGATCGCCGCGGCGAACGCGGCCGGTGCGAGCAGGCCGACGCCGTGCCCCGTCCGCGGCACGACGACGACGGATGCATCGCGCGCGGTGCGGACGAGCGCCGCTTCGCCCGCGCGCGTCGGCCAATCCCACGCGCCGTTCACGAAGACGATCGGAACCTCGATGCGCCGGACGAGCGCGAAGAGATCGAGACCCGCGAGCTCGCGCAGCGATTCCGAACGCGATGCTACGCGGAGACCCGCGTCCGCGATCGCGCGCGACGTCTCGGGATCGGTGAGGCGCGGCAACGCGCGCGTCGCGAGGGCCTCGAGCGCTCCGGCGCCGAGGAGCCGCTCGAGCATCGTGACCGGCAGATCGCTCGCGCGCGCGAGGGCGCCGGCGACCCCGTGCATGGACCACGTGCATCCGCCCGCGACGACGCCCGCGACCGCGTCGCCCGCCGCGGCTGCTGCGAGCAACGCGACGTAGCCGCCGAGCGAATCGCCAGCGAGGATCGGCTTTCGCGGCGCCGCGTCGCGAACGAGCTGCAGCACGGTCGCGAGCGCGACTGCCAACGTGAACGGCTCGTCGCGCCGAGAGCCGTGCCCCGGCAGGTCGGGCACCACGCATGCGAACCCGCTCGGCAGCGCGCGCTCGAGCGGCAGCCACGTCTGCCGATTCGCGACGGCACCGTGCAGGGCGATGACGAGCGGGGCCGTCAGCGGAGCCGCCGAAACGTGCGCGCCATGGCTGAGAGCGATCGGCAACGCCTCCTTTCCCGCGCCCTCGCACTCGCGACCGCGGACGCATCGGATTTCTTCGGCGAGCGTCGCCCTCCGGACGACGTCGACCCCGAACTCATCAAACGCATCGACGATACGTCGCTGCGAACGAAGCTCGTGGACGCGCGAATCGCCGAGGGATTGCAGTCGCCGAAGGGGCCGCAGAAGATCGCGTCCATTATTCGCGTGTACCCGGACTTCGACGCTCCGCCGAAAGCGACGAGATCGGGCAGCGGCGGCGGCAGCAGCAGCACGACCGCGCATCCGCGCAACGGCGCGAGTGCCGCGTCTCCCGCACGCGCGCTGCCGAGCGTCGCCGAGATGGAGCGGCTGCTCGCGCGCTATCGCGAGATCGAAGCCGACGTCGCCCGCGAACTCTCGTCGGATATCGAAGACCGCATCGCGCGCCTGAAGCGCTCCCTCGCCGATCTCGACGGAACCGATCTCGACGCAGCCTATCGCGAACTCGGCAAGGCCCTCGACGATCGCCACGCCCTCGATTCCCAAATCCGACACGAGACGTTCGCACGCATCGAACGAGATAATGGCTTCGCCGAGCGCATCTATCTTCGGCTGCTTGCGAGAAGCGGTTCATCTTGAGCGAATCGACGGCATCATCACCAGAGCAGTACACAAAGAAAGAGATCGTTCTCAAAGCATTCGCAGATTTGCCACCTGTCGATGCGGAGCGCGTTCGAGCTAATGTCGACGCCGCCGTCGATCAGGACCCGACGCGCCGCAGCTAAGACGAGCAAGGTCAAGAGCGGACGCCTTCGACGACATACACCGCCTATTAGAAGACCGGTCCGACCTCGAGCTGACGCTTCGCCCGCGGGAGCTTATCTCGGCGATCAGAATTGCCGGCGTTGCCGTTCGCGGCGAGCTCCGTGTATCGCAAAGTTCGCGATCGCGCGAGCTATGCATTCGCGCTGGTCTCCATCGCGGCCACGCTCGACGTCGCGAGCGACGGTACCGTACGCGACGTCCGGCTCGCGCTCGGCGGCGTCGCGCCGAAGCCGTGGCGCGCGTTATCCGCCGAGCGCGCACTACGCGGCGGTCCCGCTACCGAAGCGCGCTTCCGCGAAGCCGCGCGTGCCGAGATGAGCGCGGCCGTCGGGCTGCGCGACAACGCCTTCAAAATCGAACTCGCCGAGCGGACGATGGTCGCCGTGCTCGGCTCGTTTCTCGATGGAGATGCCGCATGTGCACGACGCTCGAACCGCGCGTGACCGCCCCGAAAAAACCCGGCGTCGGAACGGCCGTCGGCCGCCCAATCTCGCGCGTAGATGGTCCCGCGAAGGTACAGGGCGAGGCACGCTTCGCCGCCGAGGTGCCGCTAGAAGGCCTCACGTACGCGAAGATCGTCTCGAGTACGATCGCGCGCGGCCGCATCGCGACGCTCGATACGTCGGACGCAAAGCGCGCACCGGACGTCGTCCACGTGATAACGCACGAGAACGCACCGAAGCTCGCGCCGCCCGCGCTCATGATGACGCAGCCCCGGGCCGCGGGCGCGAGCGCGTTGCCGATCATGCAGGACGCCGACATCCATTGGAACGGCGAACCGATCGCGGTCGTCGTCGCGGAAACGCAAGAGCAGGCTGATTTCGCCGCGTCGCTCTTGCGCGCCACGTACGACCTCGAGCCGACGGCGCTCGTCTTCGACGAATTGAAATCGCATCCGCGCGCGCTCGAGTCCGTGCTCGGTGAGCCGCCGGTCGTCGAAGTCGGCGACGCGGAAGCCGCGCTGCGTGTGGCGGCCGTCGTGATCGACCGCACGTACCAGCCGCCGCGCCACAATTACTGCGCGATCGAACTGCACGCGGCGACCGTGATCTGGGAGGGCGACGCGCTCACCGCTCACGACACGACGCAGATGCTCGGCAACTCGCAGTGGACGATCGCCGCGATTTTCGGCATCGATGAAGCGAACGTCCGCATCCTCTCGCCGTTCGTCGGCGGCGGCTTCGGCGGCAAAGGCTTGTGGAGCCATCAGATCCTCGCGATCGCCGCCGCGCGCGAAAGTGGTCGGCTCTCGGGCGAGAGCGTCTTCCGCGTTACGGGCGGCCGCACCACGACGGAGCAACGCGTCGCGCTCGGCGCGAATGCCGACGGCACGCTCGAGGCGCTCATCCACACCGGCCACACCGCGATGACGCCGTACAACAACTGCCCCGAACAGTTTTCGTTCCCCGCGCGCCATCTCTACGCGGCGAAGACGCTTCACGTCGCGTAGGACGTCGTCGATAACCGCCGTGATCTGCGAGAGCGACGCGCCTCAAAGCCGATGACAACTTCGGCAGTGACCGCCGAAATAAACCGCCCGAAGCCGAACCGAGCCGCTCGTCATCCGAAGGTCGACCTCTGGAGCATCGAGATACGGGATTCGGCGGACGGCGTGAGCTCAGGCTGGGAGCTGCGACCGGTTCCTCATGATGACCTCGAACGTGAGTGACCCAATCAAGACGAACGAGCACGCAGACGACGACGCGCCGATGGTGCGTTGGCTATACAGTACGATCGCTGTAATTCGGTAGCATCGCGGTGATGCCGTTGGGCCGGCTCTCCGATATGGGCGCGTGGAGGCGTACCATCATTACGCCGTGAAGGCGCCCGACATTTTCGTCGGTCAGGACGTCTTCCGGCGAACCGCAAGCATAATCGCGTCCGCCAAACATCAGCGGCGTTCGACCGCCGACGCGTAGCGCTTGATTGGGATCGTGCGTCGTGAAGACGATGGTGGCGCCGTCTTCTGGTGCGAGTCGGCGCAGGTGCGTCAGCACGATGCCTTGCGCACGCAGGTCGCGCAACAACGTCGGTTCGTCGAACACGACCGCCGTCGCTTCGGACGCGAACGCGCTGCGAGGATGACGAGCGCTATTGCCGCCCGAGAGTTCGCCGAACGGACGATCCGCGAAGTCGCCCAAGCCGAAGCGATCGAGACTCGTTCGCGCGGTCGCGATATCGTGCGTCGACGGCGATGCGAATAGCCTGATATGACGCGCCCGACCTGCGGAACGTACGCGCTCGGCCCGCTCGCCGCGACCGAGCCTTCGCGCGGCGTGAGGATGTCGGTGAGCACTTTGCGCAGCGTCGTCTTGCCGCGACCGTCCGGCCCCAGGATCGCGAAGATCGAGCCGGCGTTGATCGCGGGGCGCTTTAGTCGCGGAATATCCACGTGTCGTGCGCGTAGCCGAAACCGAGCCGTTCGAAGCCGAGCGCCGGCTCACTCACACGACCACCCGCGCGCCTACGTGCACCAGAAAATAATCGCGAACGCGGGCGTGCCGATGAGCGCCGTGAACACCCCGATCGGAATCTCGCCGCCGCTCCAGGAGCGCGCGACGTCATCGGCGGCGAGCAGAAGCGCGCCGCCGAGCAATGCCGAGGCATGCAGCAACCGGCGGTAATACGGGCCGACGATCATCCGCGCGACGTGCGGGATCACGAGCCCGACCCACCCGACGCCGCCGCTCAGCGAGACCTGTGCCGCCGCAAGCAGACACATGAGCGCGACGATCGTCCACCGCAGCGTGCGAACCGGGACGCAGAGCGTCGCCGCATCTTCTTCTCCGAGCGAGAGCAGATTGAGCCGCCAGCGCAGCGCTAGCAAAATCGCCGTGGCAACAGCCGTAAGAACGCCGGTGATCGCGACGTCGCGCCACGTCGCGTCGGCGAAGCTGCCGAGCCGCCAACACCCGATGTAAGGCAGCCGCGCCCGATGCGGCGACCGATTCGATGAGCCCGACGATAGTCGAAAGAAACGCGCTGACGTCGTTGCCCCGGAGCACGAACGCGAGGATCCCCGAGCCAAGCGCGACGCGAGCGAGCGCGAACGCGGCGATGAGCGCGGTCGCCCCGCCGACGAACGCGCCTGTGTCGATGCCGATGCTCCCCGCACCGATGAGGATCGCGACGATCCCACCGACCGCGGCGCCCGACGTCACGCCGACGAGACCCGGGCCGATCAGCAAATTGCGCATGAGCCCATACAGCACGGCACCCGACGTGCCTAGCCCGGCACCCGCGAACGTCGCGACGCGGATGCGCGGCAGGCGAACGATCGTGACGATCGCGTGCTGCGCCGGTGCACACGGGGTCGCGTGCCGTGCAAACGGCGTAAATGGAAGCGCGAGCGATGCCACAATGCTCACGATCGCCGTAATCGAGATCGGATAGGCGCCGATGCCGAGCAAGAGCAGCATCGTAGCGCCGAGCACGAGCACGAGCGCAAGCGCGGCGACGCGCGTCACGTCTATCGGCCGAAGCGCTCCGTGTAGCCGGCGGACGAGGCGATGTCGCGCAGACGCAGTGCGCGATCGAGATGCGCGTCGTCGATCAGCCGCGGTAAGCGTAAAAGGATCATCGTGACGGACTTATTCGACTATTGCCGGATTGCAATCACGTGACACAAAGGGTGACGCAAGAAAACATACTAAAGAAACTATAGATTACTAATAGGTCGGACTAGCCAGTCGGAGAACTTTACAATGCTTTACGATTCCGCGCAAGAACAAGTCGATCCAAGATCAGTACAGTTGCGTGTAGAAAATCAGAGAAACCAGGTTGCGGATGAGGTTTCAGCTATAACAGCCGTCGTACGACCCATTCTCGAAGGTTTGTTTTACGGACTTCGGGAGGAGTTCGTTGCTACAGTTGAAGGCGGCCGCGCTGCACTGCCACTCAAGACAATGGGGCGACTATATCGACCGGGCGACGGCGATGTCGGAATCTGTTTTGAGTGGGCTGTGCATGACGCGATGAATCGGAAGGATCATAGAGTCCTCGACCGTGTAAGTGGAGCCCTCAAACTTTGCAGAGTACCTGGTTCCTCGCACGAATCCATCTTATTTGGCGCAGAGAAACGTGGTGCTCTGAATCTAATTGAGACGGCTCGCGATCGCTTAACTGATGATTCAAGAGTCCTAACTGGAGCAAAAGCGCAGCCTCCTAAATTAAAAGCATATATCTACCAACTTGCCCGTGCACTTAGGCGACAATCCGCGCGCGCGGGACTACCTTTCAGCATTTCGGGACTTTGGAAAGCAGATCTATTCCTCGGGACCACGGACGCAGACCGGTGGGTTGGAACGACAGTTAAAATTAATCCAGCCGGTTTGGAAGCCGCGCCAGGCCTTCGTATTGGGATAGTACCCATGCAAGATGGGGCATCGGATTTAGTCAAGATCGATGACCAGCGCAATTTGGTGATTTGTCCGCTTCCGCACGATGCATCGTTTATGCAGACCTTTTATGAGGCTTGGCAGGTCGTAAAACTGTTTATCGACGCTGATTGCAAAGTACCTAGCCTTGTCGCTCTACCTCGAGCATCTTTTCGCCAAGTTGCAAAATATCTTGAAGACCGGAGAGATTTTCCCGTACTAGATGTTATTGAAGTGCTGAAGCCGTTAAGTCAGCCGGAGCTTCTAGAAACAGAGATGCGAAATGCAGAGATCGTTGCGCAGCGCGAGGCAGCCGTGCGCGTTGACACAGTGATTGCACCTCGACCAAGAATCTCATAAAATAAATTATTGGGTAGCATCAGCTTGGGCTATCTTTTGGACATCTAGTTGCTTCGGCTACAGCTTGTGATAACTTGTTGTCGATGAGGCTCAAATCCCCGAGTGCCTCACCGGACTCACCGGTTGAAAAAGCACAGATCGAGCTGGCCCAAATAGTCGCCCTCGGTCACCCGAGTTGGCTCAAGTAGCCACCCTTGCCCACTAGCTTGCCTCTACACTTTTCCGGGGCCTATTTTTTTGGCAATCCGCAGACTAAAGGCTCGAAAGCCGCGAAACACTAACGCTATTTGTATATGAATAGCTCCGTCATAAATTCTAGAGCGCAGATAACTCTGTAATTCTATCTGTCAAAACCGCCACAATTGCACCACCGAGGCCAGCGAGGTTAGCGCCATACTCTATAAGCTCACTCGCGCTCGGAGGAGCAGCAATGTTGCCCGAGTGAGCGCACTCGTTGCGCATTGCGATGAAGCTCGTTAAAAACGTTTGAAGATCAACCAAGCCACCCGGCGAAGCCGCTCTCAACCTTCTCCAAACATGTTCAACACCTACCGACCCAAGCACTTTTGCAATGACTCCTGGACCCGGATTAGCCTCCGTATCGGCGAAAGCTTCCCACGCCAAAATGTAGCCCCTCCCAGACGTAGAGTTCACTGATGCAATCCGCCCCGCAAGCTCTTCACATCGAGCCATACTCCCGGCCATCTTATCTTGCCTTAATTGCCAACCAAGGACTTTTGCGCCAACTCTAAAGTGCGTATGCTTCATTCTGTCAGGCAACTTCGAAAGCGGTTGACCTAGATTATTTACTTGAGTTATGAACGCGCACATGCATTCTTTAATGAACGTCTCAAGATAGCCACTTAGGAGCACTACAGCGCCACATCTCACCGCTAACGTTGCGGGAATCATATCAGTACTTAGTGCGGTTGGCATCGTAAGCCATCCAGCAACCTTGTCGATGCGCTTTATTTCGTTTTCGAAGTTAGTAAGCGCCGTCTGCATCAACGCTCTTTTTACGACTAAGGGCTTCGCTGGCCACTTGACTTACTAACGAAATTCGCGTAGAAATTGCGCCTTGTCCGTTTGTGCCAGTTCCAATCGCTTTCTGAAACGCGGCATCCGAGAAAAGTTCGTCAATGAGGCCTCGAGCCTTCGCGGCTTGCTCATTCGTGATTCCGTCGGGGTCATAGTCTGCAAGGGCTACCATTACCGCATCAGCTAGCGGAAACGATCGCTGCTCGCTGTCACGTTTATAGAATGCTCGATCACCAAAAATACGTAAAGAGCTCCTCACCGCTCGAAGAAATCGGTCTTGATCTTGTCCCTTCAAGTTTGATTGCGTCTTGTAAGCAAGATTGCGCGCTTCCATGAACTCACTAAGGTAATCTTTGAAGCTTACCGTCATTTTTCTGTAATCATAGAGAGCAAAGAAACGCAATACTAACTCGAGATCCCGCATCTGCTGATAAAGTCCGTTACTCTCCGCTTCGACTGAACTTACCGGAATATTCCACAGCCGGCAAAACTCTGGCGTACGAGAAAGCGTATGCATTAGATCGGTAAAGCCTCCACGCAAAACGGCGTTTCGAATTTCCATCTTGTTCGCTTCGATACCGCCAGTATTCAGGCGATCAAATACATCGTATTTTACGACTGATGAAGATTCCTTAAGAATTACAACGGCTGGTATGAACCGGCGCATTATATATTTGTCGAGGTTACGCTTCACCATTGCTTGGAACGTCATCCCGTTGAGAGCGTCCCAAACTTCAAGGCCCTGGAGCTTCAAGTCATTATTAAGAAAAACCGAGATAGCTGTTAAGCGCTGGCGACCGTCGAGCACGACGTATCGACCGTAATCGTCTTCGCCTAGAAAAACTGGAGGTATGGGAACATTCATCACTAGTGACTCAATCCAGCGTGATTGACGTTTACGATTCCATCGGTCACGACGCTGAAATTCAGGATTTAGCGTTATCTGATTTTTAAGCATTGACAGCAATGCGGAAACCGGGAGATCTAGCTTTTGCGTCACGATCTGACGCATTTGTTCTTGATATTTTTTCTCTAATGGCGGAAGGCTTTCATCTGAATCATCTTCATTTCCGAAGTCTATAGACGACGTGTCTGTTGTGGACATTACAGAACGAAAACGACTAAGCGCTTAAAAATTACAGTCATTCGGCTATCAAGCTCATCGCATTGATCATTCCACAACATTATGGGCGACATCATCAGCTACTCGTTCCTCATCGTCAATAATGGTCGCCGTATATATTTCGGCTTGTTGCTCTTCGTCCGAAGCAAATCGAGAATCGTAAGCGGCTACAAGTGTCGAGATAAAGTCGTCCCATCGAAGACCCGAATCGGCTGACGGGATCGTTGGATGCAAAACAGCGTCGTCAGGATTATAAACGATTACTGCTACTGCCTCAAGCAAATGTGGGGCATCTCCCTCCGTGCGCCGTCCACCAGCGCGAACTAGGCGCCTTATAGCTCGCTGAACTAGGTGAATAGTCGATACCCGACTAGTTGCCTTACTACTATCCTTATATTTCTTCTCCTCATACGTTGGAATGACGAGGACGCCGCCAATTACCGAAAAAGGGAACTTAAGATGTAAGTTGACCGCGAAACTTCGGATATCCCCGAAGCGATTCCATATTGCCCGACCCACAGCAAGATTGACCGGCTTAAGCTCGATGGCAAGTCGGAGTCCATCGAGCGGGTTCATCTCCGACACGTCAGCCTTTGCAATTCGAAGAGCACCCGAAACTGGTGTTTCCGCGGCTTTTACTTCGCCCATCTGCGGAAGCCGCGACCGAAGATCGACAACTAGTGCATTTGCGAGTCCGCTGGACAGACGGATTTGAGCTGCCTTTTTTTGGCCAGTGGAGAGAGTTCCGTGTTGGCGTACATAATCACTCACGGCGGCTATGTAATTCGCAAGCGTGCAATTCGAAAGAGTCGATAGGGCATCGATAGAGTCTACCGACGTTGGTTCCAGCGGTTTGTACTGCTTATTCTTCAACGCCGGCGCCTTTCGCGGCATCTTAGTTCGTTAAACGACGAAACGCATCGTTAAGTATCAGCTCCTGTTCAGGCGAGCTGCATTGTTGGCCCTTCGAAAGATTATAGATCACGTTACGCGTTAGCCCGCTCTTTCGTTGAAAGGACGTAATAGAAAGGCCGGTTCTTGCCACGCGGCGCGCAAACTCAGCAGCTCGGTCTGCTTGTTCCTGAGCCTTCTGATTAGTCGTCATTGATCTTCTTCTTTTCACGGTCAATTAAAAGTGTAGCGATCATCGCACCCGTTGTACGCTGAAACTTCGCACTCGTTCCAAGGCGTCGCTTCGCGATTTCAAGATATCCCGGTTCAATATCGTTACCAATTGAATTTCGACCTGACGCGATAGCTGCAAGCATGGTTGAGCCAGTGCCAACGAATGGATCAAGTACGGTATCACCGGCGAACGAAAAAAGCTTAATTAAGCGTTCCGCGAGCGTGACAGGAAATGGCGCGGGATGTTCACGAGTCGACGCCCCAGGGACATCGGTCCAAGGCGATCGAAGCCAACTCTGCATCTCTTGCTTCGTTAACATTGACAGCATTTTTTGCACTGGTTCAGGGGATCGATATTCGCCACCCTTACGCATGAAAAGAATATATTCGATATCGTTCTTAACAACCGCCCCGGGCTGATATGGCTTACCGTAAAAGCCTGCCCCGTTACCCTCGGATTCATTCGCTCCGTTAGCAATCTTGTTCCAAAGAATTGGTGTCAAAGAGTCGAGTTTATTCTTCCGCGCGCGAACCTGAATATCAGCGTGGAGTGGTAGCACGTAGTGACGTCCGCCTCTACGACGTGATACGCAAACATCGCCTACGACACAACAAATTCTTCCACCGGGTACCAGGACGCGCGCGCACTCGCGCCATACTTTATCGAGCTCGTCGAGGAAGCGTTCATAATCTTCGATTTCTCCCATCTGCCCGTCTCGGCGCACATAAGTTTTCAGCGTAAAGTACGGAGGTGAGGTCACCACCAGATGTACGCTTTCATCTGGAATCCACGCAAGTCCGCGTGCGTCACCGCAATGAAGCCGGTGACTTGTAGCGTGATAAGGTGCTGGCCAAGGCTGGATACGAAAATCAAGATTTGTCTCGAGCAAGTGAGCAAGGGCCGCCGAGCTGTTGTCAGCGATTGCGTAAGCCAAGTTGAGCGCCATTTTGCTATCCTTCCATAATCAAACTGCCTTTACCTCCGCTGCTGGGGGGAAAGGGGGCAAGGGTACCCGAAGATTATCGTGGTTGTGTTAGTTAGCGAACTCGCGAAACGAGTCAATCGAAGTCCCGACACGATCAAACGGTGGGTGGACGACGGTCTTCTTGAATGTTATCGCGACGAGCGAAATCGCCGACAATTCTCCGAACAAAGCGTTGAACGCTGCCTTGTCCTCGCACGACTGAGCGTATCAGCGCAACTCCAGAATCGGAAACTTGCAGAGATCGCCGCGGAAACACCTATTCAACTGCGTCTGCTTCTACAATGATGTTAGAGCGCAACGCTGAATTCGAGGGCACCTATCGACGCTTGTGACGGTTCACAAGCGGCGTTTGCGTTGGTGCGAATAGGATAGCGCGCGGATCGGCGAGTGAAGCGACCGGTTTCGCATCATACCGAACTTTGATTGCGACCGCAGCTTCGGGTACGGCTTCGAACACCGGCATAATCGGGACGGCGACCTGCGCCAGTCGAACTCGATGGTCGTCCAGCATCAGCAGCAGCTGCTTGCCGAGCCGGGGCGTCCCGTAATGGTTGACGCTAGGCACGTTCCGCTGCGTCATTTCATCGATTACTTTGGGAAGTGAGCGGCGTGGCTGAAGTATCGATATCGGCGATCCGGCCTTTCGCCATCGGAAAGAGCGCGAGCACACGATAGGCCGTGTCAGTTCAGATACTTCCGCAACCACGCTTCGAGGATGTGCAGCCGCTCCATACGATGGAGCGGCGCGCCGACGCGGTTGAGGTCGTGATTCTCGTTCGGGAAGTCGACGAACTCCGCGGTTCGCCCGAGTTGCCGTAGCGCCGAAAATTCGTCGAGCGTCTGATCGAGCGGCGTCTCCGTGTCGTTGTCGGAGTGCAGCAGCAGCACCGGCGTGTGAACGTTTTCGACGGAGGCGAGCGGCGAGTCCGTGTAGTTCGCGCTCTTCGCATCCCACGGCTTGCCCCATGCGTAGTCGCCGCCGAGGCCGTTCGAGCTCGCGAGTTCCCAATCCAGGCTTTGCGTCGCGAGATCGCTCGCCGGACGCTCCGCGATCGCCACCTTGAAGCGGTTTGTGTGCCCGATGATCCAGAGCGCCGCGTACCCGCCGTAGCTGCCGCCCGAGACGCCGAGCCGCGCCGGGTCGACATTTGGCCGCATGAGGATGCCGTCGACCATCGCGCTGACGTCTTCGAACATCGGCGGTCCCCAATGTCCGACGAGCGCCTCTTCGAACGCGTGTCCGAAGCCGACGCTGCCGCGCGGATCGCCGATCACGACGTTGTAGCCCGCCCCCGCGAGCAACTGCGCCTCGTGAAAGAACGTGTCGCCGTATTGCGTCTGCGGGCCGCCGTGAATGAGCACGACGGTCGGCCGGCGAGCGGTAGCGTTCGGACCGACCGCCGGCATGAACCACGCGTGGACGTCGTCGCCCGCGCGGTTCTTCACGACGTACGGTTCGGGCCTCGAGAGCGCGACGCTCGCGAGGTACGCGGCGTTGAGCGACGTGACCGCGCGATCGCCGCCTCCCGCCGTATCGAGGACGTGCACTTCGGCTGGGTGCGTGAAGTCCGCGAAGACGTAGGCGATGCGGCGGCCGTCGGCGCTCGCGGTGCAGTCCGACGCTTCGCCCGGCGGCGTGAGCGTCGTCATCGCGCCGCTCGCGAGATCGACGCGCACGAGCGGCGTCGTTCCGGGCGCACTCGCGTTCGTGATGAGCGACCGGTCATCGGGCGCGACCAGCGGGCCGCACGTGGCGCCCGGCATCTTGAGATCGGCGAGCACCCAATCGCCGAAGAGCGTACGATCGGGCGGCACGATCGTCGTGCGCGCGCCGCCGTGACGATCGCTCGAGACAAGCGCGGGATAGCTCGCGAGATCCGCGACGTTCCCCGCGAACGAGACGATGCGGCCGCCGTGCGTGAAGGCGGGCAACGTGTTCTGCTCGTTCGGCGAGGCCGCGTGCTCGGGCGCGCTGCCCGCGAGCGCGACGGTGAAGAGGTCGCTCGTGTACGCTTTCGGCTTGTCCGTGACCGCGGACGTGAAGGCGAGGTACGCGTCGTCCGTCGACCAAGCGACGGCATCGTCTTCGCGGCCGGGATCGCTCGTGAGCGCGCGGGCGTGGCCGCCGCCCGCATCCATGACCCATACGTGATGGTGGACGTCGTACGTGAAGCCCGCGCCGTTCGCTTCGTAGCGTTCGACCGTGATCGTGCGAACGTCGCTCGTCCGCTGCGCCGCCGTCGGCGCGAAGCCGGCCTTCGCGAAGTCGATGCGCGCGGGCGGCGGCGCGTCGTGGCTGATGCCGATGAACGCGACGTGCTTGCCGTCGTGCGACCAGACGGGCGACGTCGCACCGGCGGGCAGCGCGGTGAGGGCACGCGTCGCGTGGGTCGCGACGTCGACGAGCGCGATCTGCGCGACGCCGGCCGTCGTGCGGACGAGCGCGAGCGTCCGGCCGTCGGGCGAC
>CAZZUZ010000013.1:0-19214 GCA_964657315.1 Vulcanimicrobiota bacterium | reverse complement strand
CCACCCGACGCCGGCCTCGCTGGCCGGGTACCTGCGCCACCAGCTGGTCCCGGAGATGCTGGTCGCTCGGCGGATGGCCCTGATCGTCGCGCTGCTCCAGCAGCAGTCCCAGCACGGAGTCGTCGTTCGGATGAGCCCGTCGGCGCGTCACCAGATCGGCGAGCAGCGCGTAGACATCGTTGTGGCCTTCCGCGACGCTCCAGACGACGACGGGGTTGAGCGCACCGAGGGTCAGCGCGCGCGTGCGTGCGTCGCCGGCGATGCCGAACGCGGCGAGCGCGCGGTGCGCGCAAACGATCGTCGCCAAGTACGCGACGACCGCGCAGACTCGGAACGCCGCGAGCGTCGCCGCGGCGTCGAGCGAAGCGCTCTGCGCGCCGCGGACGAGGATCGCGGCGAACGCCGCGAAGCCGGGCCCGTAGACGCACGGCGGGAACGAGCCGTTCCACTGCCAGCGCGCGCCGTCCAGAAGCGCGTCGTGTATCTGCGCCGGTGCGAGAACGAACGGCGAGCGTCCGCGCAGTGCGAGATCGCCGTAGGCCGCGTACGCGTAGACGTCGCTCGAGAAGATGTAGGGCCATGCGCAGCACGCGGCCGCACTCGCCGCGGCGACGGCGATCAGGATGTGGAGGTCGTACGATGCATATCGTTCGTCGCGCCGTGCGAACGCGTGCAGCGTGAGTGCGAGCGCGCCGAGTGCGACGACCAACGTCGCGAGTAGGATCTCGAGCGCGTGCGTGCCGTACGTCGCCCATGCCGTCACGACGAGCAGCGGCTGCGCGCGGTCGGGCGCGATCGAGTGCGGTGCCGATCGCAGCAAAGCGATCGCGGCCGCGCCGCCGGCGGCGAACGTCGCCGGAACCGCCGCGAATCCGGCCGCGCTCTTCACGGGTGCGGGCTTCGCGTCCCGTACGACGAACCCCGGGGCCGTGCATCACCACGCAATGCGTCGAGCGATCGCGCGCAAGCGCGACGGGGCGGCGCTCGAAGCGGAGCTCTGGGCGGAGATCGTCCGCGCGACGGTCGCGGAGGCGATCGACGAAGCGCAGCTCGCCGCGCTGCTCATGGCGTGCGTCTGGCGCGGACTCGACGACGACGAGACCTACGCGCTCACCTCGGCGTTCGTGGAGAGCGGCGAACGTCTCGAGGCGCCGGACCCGCGCACCGTCGACAAACATTCGTCAGGAGGCGTGGCCGACACCGCCTCGCTGATCGTCGTCCCGCTCGTCGCCGCTTGCGGCATACCCGTAGCAAAACTCTCCGGCCGCGCGCTCGGCCATACGGGCGGAACGCTCGACAAATTGGAAGCCGTGCCCGGCGTGCGGACCGATATGACGCCCGAGCAATTCTTTGCCATCGTGCGCGACGCGGGATGCGCGATCGCGGCGCAGGGGCCGCGGCTCGTGCCCGCCGACAAGCGCTTCTACGCCCTGCGCGATCGTACCGGAACCGTGCCGTCGCCCGGCCTCATCGCGGCGTCCATCGTGTCGAAGAAAATCGCCGGCGGAGCGCGTGCGATCGTCTACGACGTCAAGGCCGGCAACGGCGCGTTCGTCGGCGATAGTTGGGAAGCGCGCGAACTCGCACGCACGCTCGTGGATCTCACGCGGCGCTTCGGACGGCGAGCGCGCGCGATCGTGAGCGACATGAACGAGCCGCTCGGAAACGCGATCGGAACGGGTTTGGAAATCATCGAAGCGCGCGATTTTCTACGCGGCACGCGCCGCGACGAGCGGCTGTACGAACTCTGCGAGACCCTCGCGCGAACGATGCTCGAAGTCGTCAACGTCTCGCAGCCGCAGGCGGCGATCGCGCGCGCGCTCGAGAGCGGCGCGGCCTACGAAACGTTCGAAAAGATGCTCGCGCTGCAAGGTGCGGCACCGGGCGCGCTCGCGGAGCTCGAGCCGTGCGCCGAACGTTGGGTCGTGCGTACGCGCGTCGCCGGAATCGTCGGAAGCTTCGATACGGTGCGGCTCGGCGAGCTCGCGCGCGATATCGTCGCGCGCGACGGTGACCGTGCGGGCATCCGGCTCGCGGTGCGCGCCGGTCACGAGTGCGCGCCCGATGCCGAACTCGCGACGGTATTCGGCGATGCGTCGTTCGTCGGAGACGTGCGCGACTGCATCGAGATCGTCGACGAAGCGCCGCTAGCGCGGGCGCTCGTGCTTCACGAAATCGATTGAGTCAGCGGCTTCGCGGGTTCTTCGGCGACGCGTTCCACGCTCGAGAGCAGATAGAGCGGCCGCGACTTTACTTGATCGTAAATGCGCCCCAAGTATTCGCCCGCGATCCCGATCGTGATGAGCTGCACGCCGCCCAGAAAGAGAATGACGCTCATCATCGACGTATAGCCGGGCTCGTTCAAGCCGAAGAAATGCAAGATCAACACGGCGACGGCGTATAAGAACGCCGCCGCGCTGACGAAGAAGCCGAGATACGTCGCGAAGCGCAGCGGAATCTCGGAAAACGACGTGATGCCGTCCACCGCGAATCTGAGCATCTTCGAAAGCGGATACTTCGTCTCGCCCGTGTGCCGCGCGTCGCGTTCGTATTCGACGCCGACCTGCTTGTAGCCGACCCAGCTGACGAGGCCGCGCAGGAAGCGATGCTTCTCGCGCGTCTGGCCCAGCGCGTCGACGACGCGCCGGCTCATCAGGCGAAAATCGCCCGTGTCGACGGGGATCGAGACGTTGGTGAGCCGGCGGATGGTGCGATAGAACATCGCGGCGGTGAGCAGTTTGAAGCGGCTCTCGCCCTTGCGCTTCTTACGCGTCGCGTAGACGACGTCGTAGCCCTCGCGCCACTTCGCCAAGAACGCTTCGAGCAATTCCGGCGGATCTTGCAGATCGCCGTCCATCAGGATTACCGCGTCGCCGCGACTGGCGTCGAGTCCGGCGGTCGCTGCGATCTGATGGCCGAAATTTCGCGAGAGGTCGACGATGACGAGCTGCGGACACTCGTGCTGTGCGGCGCGCAACGATGCGAGCGTCGCATCGCGGGAGCCGTCGTTGACGGCGATGAGTTCGAACCGCTCGGTCGGGAGCAGTGAGGTAGCGGCGATGGCGGAGATGCGGCGTACGAGTTCGGCGACGTTGCCCTCTTCGTTGTAAAGGGGAACGACGATACTAATGAGACTCATAGGCAGCATGCCGGGGCGAACACAGGCGGTCGTTTCCACTCGCAGGAGAGGTGTCCATGCCGCCGCCGCGACGGCGCTCTTCTCGAGTGCGGCCTTCTGCGCGCAGCTCTGCGGCGCGTCCGCTGCCGCCAAACCGTCCGCCGCGCCGTCACCGCCGAGCCGGCCGATCATCTATTCCGTGAGCGCGTCGCCGCGCGTGGCGCATGCGGGCGACTCGGTCGTGTGGGACGCGCACGTATCGCAGAACGTCGTGACGGTAACGGCTCGCGTCGCCGTCTATACGTTTTCGCTCTACCCCTTGCGCTACGGACATTTCGGCGAGACGTTCGCCATTCCCAAAGACGTGCCGCCGTTCTTCCACGGCAACTACGGCGTCACGATTACGGCCACGACGGCGAGCGGTGCTTCGACCTCGCGCAACATCGCGCTCTCGTTCCAATAACGGGAAGGTTAGTTTAAGTCAGCCCAGCGCGGGACAGTGTCTTCGATCTTTTCGTTCGGAGCGACGACGAATTCGTGCGGTTTGGAGGCGTCGCCGTTGCGCTCGCGTTCCACGGTCGCATTCGAACCGCGCGTGTACTGATAGCGCAGCCGCGAACCAAGCGGCAGGCTCAGCCCCGTCGTGTAATGACGCGAATCGATCTCTTGCAGCCGGATCTCGGCCGGGCTGAAGCTGCTGCGGTCGGTCGAGATGTAGATGTCCTGGCCGATCGGCGTATTGGCCGGTACGTTGACGCTCAGGGTGACGTTGACGAGCTGTCCGGAATCGACGACCGGCGCTTCGGGCTTCGCCGTCTCCGCCGCCGCGGCGCCCGGCGCTTTGACCACGAACTCGCGTCCGAGTCCCGCGGCCTCGACCTCGCCCGCGAGCGTGATGCGGGGTTCGAGTTCGATCGCTTTGACGTCGCGCGTGAGCTGGTCGATCGTCGCGCGCACGAGGCTGCCGGTCGTCGTGCCCTTCGGTACGACGGTGCCCTTTCGCAGCCGAAGCGCGTCGCCCGTCGTGAAGACGAGATAGCCGTGCCCGATGGTCAAGATTTGTCCGTGGACGTAGGTGTTGGGCACGGGGTCTTCGGGCGCGAGCGTGATGGTCGGAAGCGGACCGGGCGCGGCGGCCGGCGACGCCGGGGGCTTCGGCGCGGACGATTGGGCCCGGGCGACGGCCTGCAGCGCGAGGATTGCGGCGCAAAAAACGAGCGGCACGACCCGACCGCGGATCATGGAGAGATCGAGAACGTATACTGCGGCGACAGATACCGTCCGTCCCAGCCGAACGTGTACGAGCGTCCGACGTCGATGCGAATGGTCGGCGTGATGCGGCGGACGATCTCGAGTTGCGCCGTCAACGGCGGTCTGCCGTAGCCGTGGAATTGCGGGAAGTCGTGCGTATAGGTCATCGTGACGATCGTCTTGTTGTCGCCGTGCGTGCCGAAGGTCGCGGAACTCTGATATTGCCGCAGCGTCGATAGCCCGGCGTACGCGAAGTAGCCGGGGTAGTACGTGCCGTCGGGTGCCAGATAGTCCGTCGTCGGGTCGGGCAGGCCGAGCGCGCGATCGGTGACGTCGACGTCGCGAAAACGGTCGTCGGTCTGTTCGAACTGGACGTTGCCCGTGAGCGAGATGTTCGGAAATTGGTGGCTCGCTCCGAAATATGCGGTGCTGTCGGTGAGTTGGTGCGGATAGTCGTACGCGGTGTAATTGTAGAGATACCGCTCGTCGAACGTCGTGCCTTTGATGTTGACGCTCGGTGCCGAGAGATTGGCACCGAAGGTCGTCCGGAAGTCGTTGGCTTCGGGATACGCTTCGTAGTTGTGGTTGTACGAATATCCGGTGTGCATCTGGTACGTGAAGTAGTGTCCGACGTCGTGGCTTATGGTCGCGAGATCGAGGCCGACGCTATTGTCCGCGTTGCTCAGCGTGCTCTGAAACGTCAGCGTTTCCGAGCGGCCGGTATTCTGCAGTTTGTAGGCGACGTTGTTGTACGGATACTGACCGATCGTGTGCGTGAGGTTGAGCGTCTGCTGGAGACCAGAGCGGATCTGTTCGTACGCGAGCAGGTCGACTTGACGGTTGCGAAACGGCACGGCGGAGATGACCGCATACGATTTGTCGCCGTTGACGAGATGTTCGTCGAAGCCGATCGTCGGACCGTAATACGAGTCGTAGCGCAGGTGTGCGGCGAGGATGGAACCGGGCGAACTCGTGAGGTTCAGCGGCTGATCGAACGTCGAGCCGGGCAGCGACGTCTGCGCGATGTTGTTGTTCTGCACCAGCGTGTACAAGAACGTGGGCAGGCGCATCGCCGGGCCGATCGGCGTCGGGAAATCGGCGGGCGACATGCGCAGGCCCGCGCCCGGCGTGACGATCGCGTGCTTCGATTTGATGTACGGCTTCGCGTTGTCGATGTCGATCTGCGCGAAGGCGTCCTTCGACGGCGGCCCTTCTTTGGCGGTCGTCGCGTCGTCGTCGTGAATCGAAAACGTCGTCGGCACGTCGCCGATCTGCAGCACTTCCGCGTTGCCGCTGGGCAGATCGAGGGCGTACGCTTCCGCGGCGATGACGCGCGCGCGGTCGCGCACTTTGACGTTGCCGGTCACGAGCACTTTATTGTTGATGACGTCGTAGCGCAGCGTGTCGCCTTCGATCGTACGCGCGCCTTCGCGCACGGTGACGTGGCCTTCACCCGCGAGCAGCGTCTGATTCTGATACGGATAAAACGAGAGGCGGTCGGCGCGCACGTCGACGCGCGACGGCAGCTCGCTCGCGCGCGCCGAAGCCGCGGTCGTTATAAGCGCCGCGGCGATGCCCCCGATGATCCGTAGTCGAAACGTCATGGTCGCCTACGTCATGGATGATGCGGCGGCAAGTTGAAGGGAACGGCGTTGAACGGCGTCGGGATCGCTTGGCCGAGGTCCGGCGCGAACTCGTTGGAGTCGCCCCACGCGTACACGACGTCGGGCTGCAGACGCACGTCGGCGTTGCGCACGAAGAACTTGCGCGGCGGTACTTCGAGTCCGTTCTGACCGCGTTCCGCCGACGACCACGAACCACGCGTATAACGATAGAGGAACGAGGTTCCCGATGCGAGCGGCATGGTCAGACGGTAGTGCAGCGCGTCGATGCGATCCATGCGTAGCGCCGTCGCGCTCCAACCGCTCTTGTCGGTCGCGATGTAGACCGGATCGTCGAACGGAGTTTTGGGCGGAACTTCGACTTGAAAGGTCACGAGCACGGGCTTGCCGTCGATGCCTTCGTTGTGGCCGGCGAGATCGGGATTGGCGTACGGGGTCGAGAGGGCGACGACGAACTTCTTGATCGCGTCGTAACTCGCTTCGTCGGGCAGCTTACTTTTTGCCAGCGACAGTTCGACGATCGTACCCGTGCTCGAATCGAACGTGGCCCGCGCGTACGTGCGCGTCTGCGCGACGATCGTAGTCGGGCCGCCGGTCTTCGCATCGTCGACCTTGACGTCCGGGGCGAGTTTAAACGCGTCGCCCGTCGTGAAGAACGCGAACCCCGAACGGTCGTCCAGGAGCTGTCCGGAGTATTTCACGAGCGTGCCGGCGGGGCGCGGCGTAGCCGTCGCCGTCAGCGGCGGCGGCGTGTCGCCGCTGGCCGCGGTGCGCGGCGTCGCGACCGCACCCGCGAGAGCGGGCGCCACACGGCCCATGCTGACGCTCGCCAAGGCGAGGGCGGCGACGAGCAGGGCGGTAAATCGAGTACGCGCGTTCATTTTAGAATCTGCACGTAGAATTGGGGACTCCAGCGCTCATACCCGCCGAATCCGAAAAAGTACGAGCGTTCGACCTCGAGCACGAGTGCCGGCGTAAACCGGTAGCGCAAGTCGAGGTCCGCTTGGTACGGCGGCACGCCGTAATTCTGGAATGCGGTGTTCGGCCCGACGATGGTGGGCGGTCCCGCGACGGCGACCGGGAAGTCGCGGTTCTCCCGCAAGCCGAGGTTGAACGTGAGATCGGTCGACGGCGTGAAGATGAACTGCTCGGCGAACGAGCGCGTCGTCGCGAAGCCGCGGAACGACGCGAACTGCGGCACGACCTGCCCCGTGTACGGATTGATGTACGTCGATTGTTCCGACGGCGGATACGCGAGGCTCTGCTGCGCGCCGTAGAAATCGCCCGTATTCTGGTTGGTATACGATGCGAGGGCCGTGAGCTTGCGCGGAACGAGCACGTCGGTCAGGGAGATCGTCTCCGTTTGCGTGTCGACGAAATGCGGCAGCGAATAGAACGCGCGCTGTTTGTCGAAAATGGCGCTCAGATACACTTTCGGCCGTTTGACCGCGTCGTTTAAGAGCACCAGGGGCTCCGTCGCGACGTCCACGCCGAGCGACTTGCCGTAGATCGAATTGTAGTTGACGCCGCCGAGCGTCATCAACGGCGTGAACGAATTGTGCGCGAAGGACACCGAGGAACGGACTTGCGTACGCAAATACCGGCCGAGTTTCTGGCGATACCCGATCCAGGAGAGCTGCACGTTGACCGGATGGTCGGGCACGAAATTGTGTGAGGGATCGCCGTAATAGTATTGCGGCGTCGATACGCCGTTGACGTCGACGAACACGGGTTTGGGCATGCCGAGCAGGCTGTCGTAGTAATTTTGTGTCGAGAGCTGAAGGTAGGATTGCCGCAGGCTGCCGGTGATTTGGATTGCCGCATAGCCCGTCGCCGAGAGCGGCTGCGTGAAGCTGTGCTGGAAAGCGGTTTCCTGAAAATCGGTCTGTATCTGCAGGCCGGGCGAGATGCGGTCGAAGGCGAGCAGGTTGTACTCTTTGAGCGGTCGCGTGATCGGGCTGACCGAGCCGACGACGTAGCTGCGGTCGCTCACGATGTGGCCCTCGATCGCGGGGAAGAGCTTGTTCTCGCTATCGTAGCGCAAGTGCAGCGTCGCGAGGTCGTGCTCGCCGCCCGCGAAATCGAGCGGTCCGTCGATGTAGGCGCCCGGTAGCGAATTCTGCGCGAAGTTCGGATTGGGCGAGAAATTCAGGAAGTACGACGGAAACGAGATGTACGTGTTGAGACCGAAATTCACCGAGGCGGGCGAAAAGCGTACGCTCTGCATCGGGTCGATCGTCGCGTGCTTGGCGTCGAGGAACACGCGGTCGCCCGAGAGGTCGGGCAAGAAAAACGTGTCGCCCGGCATCTCGCGGCCGAGCAACGGATGCGCGTAATCGCCCGCCGCGAAGGTCCAGCGGTCGGGCTCGCTCGTGATCGGCACGAAGTACGCGCGGTCGAAATCGAAAAATTCCGAGAAGGCTGCGCCGTGCTGCACGAGGCCGCCCGCGGTCAGCGTCACGTTGCCGGCGATGACGAAGCGATCGAGCCGCAAGTCCATCGAGAACGTGTTGCCGGTGATGCGGGTGCCGTCGCCGAGGGTCACGTCGACGTCTCCGTCCGCTCCGACGATATATTTACTGCTGTAGAAAGCGACGCGGTCCGCGGAGACTTTGAAAGCGCGCAGCCGCCGCCCGGTGGGCGGCGTCGGCGCCGGCGAAGCGCCGCTCGGGCCGGCAGACGGGGCGACGGTCGTGAGCGGCGTCGGCGTGGAATCGGGCGTGGGCGATGCGACGAGCGGAGGTGCGGGCAGCGGGACCGGAGCGCCCGGGGCGCCGGGCGTGATTTGTGCGAGCGCGGCGCTCGAAAAGAACGCGCAAACGATCGCGATCACGACGGTTGCAACGAGGGGAGGCATGTTTCTTTTCACTCCGAAGCGCTTGCCGATATGCCGCGTTGCCTCGTCGTAGTGCTCGATTCCGGTGGGATCGGAGCTCTTCCCGACGCTGCTGCTTATGGTGATGCACCCGGTGCGAATACGATCGGCAATGTATCGCAGCGCGTCGGCGGTTTGACGATGCCGAATTTCGAGCGTCTTGGTTTGGGCGTTCTCACGCCCGTTCGTGGATTGTTGCCACCCGAGCTTCCCGAGGCTTACGCCGCCCGTCTCGGCGAGCGTTCGCGCGGTAAAGATACGATCACGGGGCATTGGGAAATGGCGGGCATCCACACGGAGGTCCCGTTTCCGACCTTCCCCGACGGCTTTCCCCCCGAGGTAGTCGATGCGTTCGCGTCAATTTGCGGTAAGGTTCCGCTGGGAAACGTCGCAGCATCGGGCACCGAGATCATCGATCGTCTGGGCCCCGAACACGTCGCGAGCGGCGCTCCGATCCTCTATACTTCGGCCGATAGCGTCTTTCAAGTCGCCGCTCACGAAGGCGTCGTGCCCCTGCCGACGCTCTACGACTGGTGCGAGCGCGCCCGGGCGATGCTGCGGGGGCCGTTCGAAGTCAACCGCGTCATCGCGCGACCGTTCGTCGGCCAACCGGGGAGCTTCACGCGCACGCCGAACCGTCGGGATTACGCGCTCGATCCTCCCGAGAACCTCTTGGACCGCCTCGCGGCCCGTGGTTCGTCCGTGCACGCGGTGGGGAAGATCTGCGATATCTTTAATGGTCGCAGCGTTACGTCAACGGTGAGAGTCGTGGACAATGAAGACGCGATGGGTCGGACGTTCGACCTCTTGCGGACCGTCGAATCGGGATTTTTTTTCGTGAACCTCAACGACTTCGATACGAAGTACGGACATCGGCGTGACGTTCGCGGCTATGCGGCCGCTCTGGAGCGTTTGGATCGTCACGTTCCCACGGTCGAATCGCTGCTGCGTCCGGGCGACGTCGCGATCTTCACGGCCGACCACGGCTGCGATCCGACGGCGCCCGGATCCGATCACACGCGCGAATACGCGCCGTATCTCGAAATCGGCGCGCGGCGCGGCCTCGGCGGAACGATCGCCGGCTTCGATGCGGTCGGCGACCGGGTCGAACAGGTCGTCTTGCAAGGCTCCCCGAGTTGAGCACTTCTTCGCTCGAACGCGCACCCAGCCGGCGAACGGCGCTGCCGGCCGGCCGGATCGTGCCGCATTCGTGGGAGTTTTCGAAGCGTTCGCTCGACATCGCGATCTCGGGTCTGGGACTCTTGCTGACGGCCCCGGTCGTCGCGGTCTGCGCGATCGCGATCGTCGTCGTCTCGCCCGGTTCGCCGTTCTTCGCGCAGGAGCGCGTTGGTAAAGACGGCCGGCGCTTCAAGATGTTTAAGTTGCGTACGATGGTGGACGGCGCGCATCGCTATCACGAACAGATGCGCGCCCTCAGCGACGTTCGCGGACCCGTGCTCAAGATTCGCAACGATCCGCGCGTCCACGCCATCGGCAAATTCTTGCGCCGCACGAGCATCGACGAACTCCCCAATCTCCTCAACGTCCTGCGCGGCGAGATGTCGATCGTCGGCCCGCGTCCGCCACTGCCGCAAGAAGTGGCGCACTACGATCGCTTCGCGATGCGCCGCCTGACCGTCAAGCCCGGCATCACGTGCCTGTGGCAGATTTCCGGACGCTCCAACGTGTCGTTCGACGAATGGATGCACCTCGACAACATCTACATCGACACGTGGTCGCCGCTCGGCGATCTCGGCATCATCGCCCGCACCATCCCCGCGGTTCTCAGCGGCGACGGCGCGCACTAGCGCGCGCAGCCGGGACTACGTGAAGGTCGAAGTGCGTCCGATTGCGCCGGGAGTGCGGCCGACGACGGTGTCGCTCGCGCGCTCGACGGTCTTCGTCATGGCCGCGACGCTCGGTTCGTCGCTGCTGGGCTTCGTGCTCCAAGTCGTCAACGCGCGCTACTTCGGAACGTCCGCGAACATGGACGCGTTTCTCGCAGCGTCGACGATTCCGGTCATCCTCTTCGGCGTCTTCAACGGCGCGCTCGTCAGCGCGCTCGTGCCCGCGTTTTCGGAACTGGTCTCGCAAGGCAACGAAGAATCGGCGTGGCGTCTCGCGAGCACGATCTTCAACGGACTCTTCGTCGCGCTCGCCGTGCTCGCGTCGCTCGGCTGGCTCTTCGCGCCCGCGATCGTGCCGATCGTCGCGCGCGGCTTCGGACCCTCCGAGATGGCGCTGACGGTCGGCATGACGCGTTGGCTCTTGCCGACCATCGTCGCGACGAGTCTCTCGGGCGTCGTCGGCTCGATGCTCAACGCCAAGCACCACTTCTTCGCGCCCGCCATCGGCGGCATCGTCATCAACATCGTGACGATCGCGGGCATCGTCGCGCTCAACTCGCGCCTGGGCATCTACGCGCTCGTGCTCGGCTACGCGCTGGGCCTCGTCGCGCAACTGCTCGTGCAGTTTCCATTCATCGTGACCGCGGGCATGTACCGGCCGGTGGTGGATTTTCGTCATCCGGGCTTCGCGAAGATCTTCGCGATGCTCGGCCCGATCGTCGTCGGTTCGGCGGCGGGACAGCTCGCGTTCTTTTTCGACCGCAACTTCGCATCGACGCTCTCGACCGGGAACATCGCCGCGATGAACTATGCGACCAAACTCGTCGGCTTTCCCCAGCAGATTTTCGCCGCGGCGATCGCGACCGTGATCTTTCCGCTCTTTGCGGCGCAGTTCGCACGCGAAGATTTCGCCGGCGTCAGACGCAGCGTCGTCACGGGCTTACGTCTGGTTCTGTTGGTGACCGTGCCGTCGGCGTTCGGGCTGACGGCGCTCGCGTACCCGATCGTCGCAACGCTCTTCCAGCGGGGTAAATTCGACGCGCACGCGACGGCGCTCTCGGCGAGTCTCTTGCCGTACTCGGCGGCGGGCCTGGTCGGTCTCGCAGCCAGTATCGTGCTGACGCGCTGCTGCTTCGCGTGTAAGGAAACGCGCGTCACGGTTGCGATCTCGGTGTTCACGGTCGTGCTCAACGTCGTGCTCTCGTTTCTCTGGTTGCCGTCGCTCGGTGCGCGCGGCTTACTGCTGGCCAACACGGTGAGCCAATGGATTCAAGCGGCCATGCTGCTCGCGCTCGTCTGGCGGCTGGTCGGCGCGTTCGACCTGCGCACGCTCGGCGTGGCGGCGGCGCGGATCCTCGGCTGCTCGGCGCTCATGGGTCTCGCGCTCGCGCTAGGCGGCTCGCTCTTCGCGCACCCGCATGCGGGGTTCGTCGCGCGGCTCACGGGCCTCGTGCTGCAGCTCGCGATCGGCGCAGTGGTGTTCGCGACCGCGGTGCGCGTGCTACGCGTCGAAGAAGTCGCGATCGCCTACAACATGATCGTGCGCAAACTCGAAGCGCGGGAGCCGGCTGTTGGCTGATCTCGTCGCGCGCGTACGCGCGTTACTCTCGAGCGATTTCATCAAGCACGGCGCGATCGTCTTCGTCGCGTCGACGCTGATCAACGTCTTCGGCTACGTGTTCCATTTCGCGATCAGCCGCAAGATCGGCGTCGTACCGTACGGCGAACTCTCGGCGCTCAACGCTGCGTTCATGCTCAGCATCGTCGTTCCGCAGATCTGCTCGACGATCGCGCTCAAATATTCGGCGAGCTTCCACACCGCGGGCGACGTGGAGCGTCTCGCGATGCTCACGCGACGCGTGCTGCGCCTCACGACGATCGGCTGCGCGATCTCGCTCGTCGTTCTCATCGCGCTCGCGGGGCCGGTCGCCGCATTCCTGCGCGTGGAGGACCGTCTCGCCGTCGCGCTCGCGATGACGACGATCGCGCTGAGCATGGCGGCGGGAACGCTCCGCGGACTCTATCAGGGCGAAGAAGATTACAACGGCTACGCGATATCGCTCGTGCTGGAGTCGCTGCTCAAGATGGTTCTCGGCATCGGGTTCACCTACGCGGGCTACGGCGTGGCGGGCGCCTTCGGCGGCTGGGCGGCGGGGTCGTTCGTCGCGTTCGTCTACATCGCGTTCACGCTCTCGCGCAAGGTTCGCGGCGTCGCCGGCCGCGCGCTCGACATCCACGCCGAGACGCTCGCGCAAACGATGACGGGGGTCACGCTCGCGACCGTGCTGCTCTCGATCGTACAGAACGCGGATCTCCTCGTGGTCAAACACGTCGCCGATCCGACGGCGGCGGGCCTCTACGGCGCGCTTTCCCTCTCTGGCAAAATCTTACTCTTCCTCGTCGCGTTCGTGCCCCTCGTGGTCTTGCCGAAAGCGACCCGAACCGCGCTCTCCGGACTGCCGGCCGGTGGAATTTTGTTACAGGCGCTCGGCGTGAGTTTGGCCATGTCGATCCCGGGATTGCTGTTTTACTATGCGGAGCCGCGTTTCGTCGTCACGCTCCTCGCGGGCTCCGCATTCGCGCCGGCCGCTCCGTACGTTTTCGGCTACGGTTTCGCGATGGTCGAACTCGCGGTGCTCAGCGTCCTGGTCAGTTACAAGATCGCGATTCACCGGTTCGATTTCGTCGTGCCGCTCGCGCTGTGCGCGACCGGCGAAGTCGTGGGCATCTCGATCTACCACCGTACGCTCGACGACGTGATCCGCGTCCTCATCGCCGGTAATTTGTTAGCGTCCGTCCTAACGGCGTGGCGCGTCTGGGCTCCGGCTAGGGACGAGGCACGAATTACCGCGGCCGCGTAAGGATTTCTCCACGTAACACGCGTGTCCGTTGTTGCCGATGAGTGGTACTATAAACGAACCCCTCATCGGAGGTCCATCACATCGACGTCCCGCTGGTCTCACCGATCGTCGGCGAGGAAGAAATCGCCGCCGTTACCGCAGTGCTACGTTCCGGACAACTCGCGTCCGGACCCGTCGTTGCGGCGTTCGAACGTGAGTTCGCAAGCGCGCTCGGCGCGAGACATGCGGTCGCGATGAATTCGGGCACCGCCGCCGTCCATGCCGGTCTGGAAGCCCTCGGCGTCGGCGCGGGCGACGAAGTACTCGTGACGCCGTTCACATTTGCGGCGACCGCCACGCCGATCTTGATGCAGCGTGCGATCCCGCGATTCGTGGACATCGATCCGCGCACGTTCAACCTCGACGCTCCGGCCGTGCTCGCCGCCGCGACGTCCGCCACCAAAGCCGCGGTGATGGTCGACCTCTTCGGACTGCCCTACGATCGCGCGCGTAGTGAAGAACTTGCCGCACGCGGCATTCGCGTATTCGAAGACGCGTGTCAGGCCGTCGGTGCGGCGCGCGACGGACGCGCCGCCGGAACGATCGGCGAGGCGTCGTCCTTTTCGTTTTATGCGACCAAGAATATGATGTCGGGCGAGGGCGGCATGGTCGTGACCGACGACGACGCGATCGCCGCGAGCGCGCGCCGTTTCCGCAATCACGGCCAGGGCGAGCGCTACGAATATCTGAGCCTGGGCTACAATTACCGGATGACCGATCTCTGCGGCGCCATCGGCCGCGTGCAGCTCTCGCGGCTGCCCGCTCTCACGGCCGCGCGCCGCGCCAATGCCGCCTTCTACGACGCCGCACTCGCGAGCGTGCCGGGGATCACGATTCCTTATGTTCCCGAAGGCGTGGATCACGCGTACCATCAGTATTCGATTCTCATCGATGCCGAACGCACGCCCGGCGGAATCGATCGCGACGGCGTACGCTCGTATCTGAACGAGCGCCGCATCGGCAGCGGCATCTACTACCCGACGCCGTTGCACCTCCACCCGCTCTTCGCGAGTTTCGGCTACGGCCCGGGCGACTTTCCGGTGTCGGAAAAACTCGCGACGCAGATCCTCGCGTTGCCGGTCCATCCACTGCTTTCGCGCGAACAGCTCGAGACCGTCGCGAACGCCCTGCGCGAAGCCGTCAGCGCGAGGGCCGCATGAACGCGCCGCGCAAAACGTTGCGCGTCGGTGTGGTCGGCTACGGCGCGATGGGCCGCCATCACGCGCGTAATCTCGCAGCCATGCCCGGTGTCGAACTCGTCGGCATCGCCGACATGCTGCCCGCCGCGCGCCAATTTGCCGAAGAACAGGGCATTCGTGCGTTCGCGAGCTCGAAAGAGATCGTGGCGCTCGGCGTCGATGCGGCGGTCATCTGCGTGCCGACGAGCCTGCACGAAAACGTCGCGACGGATTTCGTCGATCGCGACATCGCGATCCTCGTCGAGAAACCGCTCGCACACTCGATGGATTCCGCCAAGCGAATCATCTCGCATTGTCGCCGTCGCGGCGTACCGCTGATGGTCGGCTACATCGAGCGCTATAATCCCGCGATGGAAGCGGTCCGCGATTTCGTTCGCGCGGGAAATCTCGGGCGGCCGATCAGCATGAACGCACGCCGCGTCGGCATCCTACCGCCGCGCATTCGCGACGCGAACGTCCTCATCGACATCGGCGTGCACGATATCGACATGGTCGCGATGGTCACGGGTTCGCGCCTCAACCTCATCGCCGCGCAGGGCGGGATGGCCGTTCTAGACGACCGGTTGGATTTCGCGACGTTGCTCATCAATGCCGACGGCTGCGTCGCGTCGATCGAAGCGAATTGGATCACGCCCGTGAAAATCCGCGAATTCTCGATCACCGGCACCAACGGCTACTGCCGCGTCGACTACATCACGCAGGAAGCGTGGTTCGCACCGGGTCAGCGGTTCGAACCGTCGGGCGATTTCAACGCGCTCGTGCAGTCGTATAAAGATGGTACGCTCGTTAAGCTTCCGGTCGTTCCGCAAGAGCCGCTGCGCCGCGAACTCGAGGTCTTTCTCGCGGGCGTTCGCGGAGCGGCGCTGCCGGATCCGGGCATCGCGCTCGCCTCGCTGCGCATCGCCGAAGAGGCGACGGAAATGATCGGCCGCAACGCGCTCACGATCGGCGCTCGCGAACTCGCGTGAGCGACGCTTTCGTCCATCCGACCGCGCTCGTCGAAGACGCCGCCGAACTCGGTGCGGACACGCGCGTTTGGCACCACGCGCAGGTGCGAACGCGCGCGAAGATCGGCGAGCGCTGCATCGTCGGCAAGGGCGCGTTCGTCGATTTCGACGTGGTGATCGGCGACGATTCGAAACTGCAGAATTACGCGTGCGTCTACCATGGCGTGACGCTCGGGCGCGGCGTCTTCGTCGGCCCGCACGCCGTCTTCACCAACGACATGCGGCCGCGCTCGACGACGCCCGAGTTCACACCGCTGCGCGACGGCGATTGGACCGTCGGCGAAACGACGGTCGGCGACGGCGCGGCGATCGGGGCGAACGCGACGGTTTTGCCCGGCATCACGATCGGCAATTGGGCGATGATCGGCGCGGCGTCCGTCGTCACGCGCGACGTGCCCGCGTACGCGCTCGTTGTCGGGTCGCCCGCTCGGCGTATCGGTTGGGTTTGCGCCTGCGGAGACCGGGTCGACGAAGCGAAGCCCGGCTGCACGCGATGCGGCGAACTGCCGCACGACCATCCGCTGCGCTAACGCTTAGAAGCGGCGCACGTTGGCGAGTCCGCTCGCCCGGAACGCTTCCTCGATTTTGTCGATCGTGTCGGCGTGCGCGAAGTAGGCGACGACCGACCGGCCGCGCTCGAGCGCTTCGACGTAGTTGTCCATTTCGGAGTCGGGGATCTCGAGGTCGCCTAAGCGGTCCGAGAGCGACTCGTTGCGGAAGAACCGGCCGCCGCCGAGGCGGGACTGCAATCCGGGCATCGAGGAGCCCGTGTCGGACGTGATGATATCCGACCCGATGAGGCCGGGCGAAAGCGACTCGTGCGAGTCGGCCGAGCCGATGAGCTGCAGCGGGTCGAGCGAGAGTCCGGCCTGCGTCAACGCCGTCTTGAGCGCGTCGATATTTCCATCCGCCGAGAGACCGGTGACCACGAGCGACATGTTACCTCCAGACCGAAGTGAGACGTCCGGGTTCGCGTTTTTACTAGCGCGACCTCGCGCGATTATGCCGAGCGGTTGAGGTCGGGTGGAGGCCCGCCGGACGAAGGGCGAATGGCGCTTTCCGGCGGCGACGCCGCGTACGCGAGCGGTCGGAAGCCGTGAAATGCGGTGTCGCGGAAGAACGCCAGAATGGTCGCGCCGAAGCCGACGAGCGCGACGAGCGCGGTGACGGCATATCCGACGACGGGCAGCATTTCTGCCGCGGTCGTCAAGACGAGACCGAGGCAGAGTGCGATCAGCGGCGAGGGCGTGTGTGCGGGCCGAACGAGTTCGTAGAGCCTGCGCCCCAGGAGCAGGCCGACCGCGCCCTGACCGATCCATGCTGCGGCGAAGAGCGCCGTGATTTCGATCGGAATGAGTGGAATCCCGATGACGGTCACGAGGAGAAACACGGCGACCGGTAGCGTCGCGACCAAACCGACCGCACCCGCGAGCGCCGACGTCGCCGGATGTTTCTCCACACGGTCGAGCGCGACGCGCATGCGGACCGGAAAAAGCAAGAACGCAAGGATGACGACGAAATCCCAGCCGAGCTTGCGCAGTAGCGCGTTGCGTGCGATGCGGCCGTCGGAATCGAGCGAAGCGCCGCTCGTCGACCACGGTACGACCCCTTCGATCGTATTGGCGTTGAAGATGCTCGAATTGGTGCCGCGCACGTTGCATTGATCGAGCGGATCGAACGTGCCGAAGAAGACCGTGACGTTCCCGTCGATGGTCGCGGGGCCGTCGCATTCGAGCGTCCCGAAAATCACGTTGACGTCGCCGCGGACTTCGTCGCTGCCCGTGAGGACGACGCCGTCCGACCAGACGTTGAGACCGCGCGCGTAGGTATGCGCGCCGGCAGCCGAGATCAGGCTTGCGAAGCACGCGCAAAGCAACGCGAGCGTCAGCAGCGGACGACGCACGTTCAGCATTCGAGAGAACGTTGCAGCGCGACGCGTCTCGCGCGCATGTAGGCGAAGGCGCCGATGCCGATCGCGGCGAGCGCGAGGTCGGCGGCGAGCAGCACGCCCATCGCGGCGGTGACGCTCAGGGTCTGCGCACCGAAGACGTGCCGGACGGCGTCGGCGAGCGACATCGTGCCGCGCGCGCCGGAGACGAACGAGGAGCCGAGCGTGGCCAGAGCCGCACGCGCGGTGTGGCCGCCGAAGAAGAAAAAGCCGCCGATCGCGATCCATGCGAAGACGATGTACGCGCCGATCGCGGCGAACGAGAAATGCCGGCGATGTGGTTGCGGCAGGCAGCGCACCTCGGCCATCACCTTGAACGTGAAGTTCGGCGCCGGATCGAGCGTGTGCGGCGCGATCAGCAGCGCGTCGATTACCCGGAGCTCGGCCAGCAGCGCCGCACACCGCGGACACGCCGCGACGTGCGCTTCCACGCGCGCGGCGCGCAGCGGGCCGAGCGTGCCGTCGACGTATTCGTCGAGATCGAGATTAAATGAAGAGCAGCGCATTGGGTATTCCGGTCGATTTACGCGGGGCGAGCGCCTCGATCGCGCCGCGTTCGCGTTCGAGCATCTTTTCGGCGAGTGCCATTTTGCCCCGATGGATCAGCGTCTTGACGTTGCCGAGCGACAAGCCGAGGGTCTCGGCGATCGCGGCGTACTCCATGTTGTCGTAATAGCGAAGCGAGAGTACCGCTCGCGTGCGTTCCGGCAGCGTCGCGAGCGCCGCGCGAACGTCGGCCTCGGCTTCGGAGCGCAGCAGCCCGCTTGCGGGGTCGGCGTCGCGCGAGGTGTCCGCGAGCGTCCCTTCGAGCGTGCGATCTTCGCCGAGTTCCTGCGCTTGCGGGCGGCGCAGAGATTTTGCGAGATAGGTGCGCACCACGTTGCGAGCGACGTGGTAGATCCACGTCGAGAAGCGGCCCATGCTCGGATTGAACGTGCCGAGATGCGCGTAGACGCGCATGAACGTTTCCTGAGCCAAGTCTGCTACGTCCGCTCGTCCGCGGACGCTCGCGCCGATGAAATTCGTGATGCCCTTTTTGTAACGGTCGACTAGGACGGAAAACCGCTCGCGGTCTCCGCCGAGAACGAGCTTGACCAACTCTTCGTCGGTCTGGCCCTCGAGCGTCATCCTCCTCCGCTTCTTTCTTGGCGGACCACTACCCCGGTATCGTGGAAATGTTACATTTGCGGCGGCGCGAAAGCCGCGGCCATGGAATTGCGTATAGACGCGGCCCTCGTCGCACGCTCGCGCGAACTCGCGCGCGCGATCGTGGCGCCGGTCGAGGCGTTCATCGCCGCCCATTCGACGGTTTCGGTCGAGCGCTCGGTGCTGCGTCTGCTCGGCATCGACGGCGTCGGCCCCGCCGACGTGCCGGTGCCCAACCTCGTCATCGAACGTGCGGGACCGGCGCGCGTGCGGGGCGGGATCGCGCGCTTCGTCGGAGCGC
>CAZZUZ010000012.1:1052-19674 GCA_964657315.1 Vulcanimicrobiota bacterium | reverse complement strand
ATCGACGACGTGCCGATCGCGTCGGACGAATTCACCGCAGCGGGTTCGTGCGCGGTGTCGAGCGCGCCGAAGGACGCCGGCACGCCGGAACCCGCCGCCGCATACATGATGAGCGCGTTGCCGTTGCACGGATTGGGCGTCGCGCACGTCGGCACCGCCGCGTACAGCACGTCGCCGCTCGTTCGCACGACTTCGTGCGGCGACACGTCGGAATATCCGGGACCGACCGAAACGACCGCCGCGGCTTGGCCCGCGGGCGCCGTGGTAGAAGACGGCATGGGACTCGCAGACGGGGGCGCGCTAGCGGTCGGGCCGGCGGATGCGGTCGGCGTAGCGCTGACAGCCGTGGCCGTTACGCTCGGCGCGGGACCCGACGGACTGCTTCCGCTGCAGCCGGAGGCGAGAACGAAAAAGAGAGCGGCCGTCCATCGGCAAGTGAACACGAAGATCAAACCTTTCGCAGCGAGGGCGTGCGCCACCAAACGAAGAGTGCGATCAAGAGCGCGGCGATTCCGCCGATACGCAAACTTTCCGGCAGACCGGCGACGGACGCGATCGATCCGAGGGTGAGCGATCCCGCGGGCACGAGACCGAGAATGACCATCGAGAAGACGCTGATCGCGCGTCCGCGCATGTCGTCGGGAGACAACGTTTGCAAGAGCACGTTCGAACTGCCGGCAAACGAGAGCACGGCCATGCCGGTAACCGTGAGCACGGGTAGCGCGAGCGCGAAATTCGTGATGAACCCGAGCGTCGTCGTTCCGAGTGCCATTAGGAGCGCGCTCGCAAACCAGATCACGCCGCGCCGCCGAGCGCCGACGATCGCGGTGACGATCGATCCCAGTACCGCGCCGAGGCCGCTCGCGGCGAGCAAAAATCCCAGACCGCGCGCGTCGACGTGCACGACGTGCGCCGCATATGCCGGCATCAGCTGCGTGTACGGCCGGACGAACAAGCACACCACGACGAGCATCACGATCACCGAGCGTAGCACCGGATGCGTGAAGAGAAAGCGGAGACCGGCAACGATCGACGAGATCACGCCTTCCCGTTTGCTCGTGGACGGCGGCGCCGGATTCATGAACGCGAGTGCGAGCACGACCGCGAGCGTCAGCGTCGCATTGATGTAGTACGACGCGGCGAGCCCGACGTAGACGATCAGCAGTCCCGCGATCGGCGGCCCGAGCACGCTCGGCGCATTGAAAGCGATCGAGTTGAGGCCGATCGCGTTGCCGACGAGCTCGCGCGGCACGAGCATCGGCACCCAGCTCTGTCGCGCGGGCGCGTCGAACGCTTGCACCGCGGAGCGCAAGCCTGCGAGAACGAGCAGCTCCCATAGCGCGATATGGTGTGTAATGATTAGCGTCCCGAGCGTCGAGGCGTTGAGGATCTGCATGCCGTTGGTAACGAAGAGGACGCGCCGGCGCGGAAAAGTGTCGGCGACGAAGCCTGCGAGCGGGGAAAGCAGCACGACGGGAACGGCGGACGACGCGCCGAGAAATCCGACGTATAGCGCCGCCGTCTTCGCATTGCCCGCGAGTTGCACGACCATGAAGCCTTCGGTAGTCAGCTGCATCCACGTGCCGAGATTGGAAACGATCAGGCCGAACCAGAGCAGCCGGAAGTCTCGGGAACGGAAAGGCGCGAGGATCGACGGCCGGGGCGATGCGGGCGCCCCCTCGATGGGCTTGGGGCGCGCTAAGGTACTCAATGCGTGTGCGACGACTCCGCCGCGCGAACCGCGGCATAGATGATGGCGATCGTTCCTTCGATGTCGAACCGCGACGCGTCGACGCAGACGTCGTAACAACGCGCATCGCCCCAGTTGGCTTTGTGGCGTTCTTTCGTATACTTCTTGCGCGCGGCATCGACGCGTTCGATATCGGCGCTCGCCGCTTCGCGCGATTGCCCGAACGCTTCCATCACGCGCGCGACGCGCCAATCGCGTGCGGCGGTGAGGAAGACGCGTACGAGGCCCGGCGTGCCGGCGAGCAGATGGGTCGCGCTGCGCCCCAGGATGACGACGTCGCCGTTCGCCGCGCGTTCCCGAATCTCGCGTTCCATCTCGCGGCGCAGCGACGCGTCGAATTCGCCCGGCAGGCGGGGCGAAGACGGCGTCTGCAGTTCCGCCGTGCCGGCACCCAGACTTCCGAGAATGCGCTCGGGCAACGACGGCTCCGTCGTGGCGCGCGCCGCAGCGTCCGCCGACGTGCCCATCTTGGCCGCTACCGCGTGCTGGAGGTCGTCGGCGACGATCCCGTAGCCGAGTTTCTCGGCCAATCCCTCGGCCACGGCGAGCCCGCCCGACCCATATTCGCGCGATATCGTCACGATCACGACGCCGCCTTCGTGAGTGCGGTCACCGTGCCCGCCGTCTCCCCGGCGTACGGTGGGGCCAGCGCACGAGAACTCGGGGTAAGCGGATGCTCAAAATCGCGGTCTACGGCAAGGGCGGAATCGGAAAAAGTACCTTTTCGTCGAATCTATCGGCTGCGTTCGGCCGCCTGGGCCGCAAGACGATTCAGGTCGGCTGCGATCCCAAGCACGATTCGACGTTCACGCTGACCGGCAACCTCATTCCGACGGTCGTCGAAGTGCTCTCTTCGTATAAATTCAAGACCGAAGAGATCGAGCGCGAAGAGATCATCTTCAAAGGCAAATATGGCGTGGACTGCGTCGAAGCGGGCGGCCCGCCCGCCGGTGCCGGCTGCGGCGGCTACGTCGTCGGCGAAACGGTCAAGCTTCTCGAGAAGTTCGGCGTGTACAAAGCCTACGACGTCATGGTCTTCGACGTGCTCGGCGACGTCGTGTGCGGCGGGTTCTCCGCGCCGCTCCAGCATTCCGAACAAGTGATCATCGTCGCGACGAACGACTTCGATTCGATTTTCGCCGCGAACCGCATCGCGACCGCAATCACCATCAAACAGAAAACCGGCGGCGGAACGCTCGCGGGCATCGTCGCCAATCGCGCGTCGAACGCGGAACTGGTGGGACCGTTCGCCGAGCGCATCGGCAGTGTTTGCCTCACCTGCATTCCCGAGAACGACGGCGTGCGTAAATCGCGTCTCACCGCGCAAACGGTTTTCGAGATGGATCCGACGGGCGCGCTCGGCGCGCCGTGGATGGATCTCGCGGCGCGGATGCTCGAAGGGGTTCCGCTCGTCATCCCGACGCCGATCAACGAACGCGAACTCTTCACGCAATTGGGCGCCGACTATGTCCGCGCGGCAGACATTCCGGCACCCGCGATGGCGGTCTAGGAGCGCGACTTCGCGCCCTTGAACGACGACGTTTCGCAAACGTTTGCCGTCAGGAGCCGCGGAACATGAACGCTCGCCGCCACGAAACCCTTCGCGCCGTCGTCGAGACGTTCGTCCCGGCAGAAGCGCGTGCCGATCGCGTGACCGGCCTCGCCGTCATGGCGATCGACGCTCTGACGCCCGGCCGCCGAGACGAGCTCAACCAACTGCTCGACTTGCTGATGCTGCCGATGAAGACGCACGAAGCGACGCGCGCGGGCGTGCTCAAGATCTTTGCCGATTCGCCCGTCACGAAGCTGCGCACGGGTTTCGCCGCGCTCAAGCGTTTGACGCTCTTCCTCGCGTACGCAGAGAGCGAGCCCGGCAACGAGAATCCGTTATGGAAACTCGCGGACTACCCGGGACCGCGTAGCGATTTCGGCAGCGCGCACGATCCGGCGCTGCCGCTGCGAACCGCGCGTGCCGGCGAACGTGTCGAGGCCGACGTCGTCGTGATCGGCAGCGGCGCGGGCGGCGGCGTCGCCGCGGCTTCGTTCGCGCGCGCAGGCAAACGCGTCGTCGTACTCGAGGCGGGTCAGGCACTCGACGCGCAGTCGTTTACGCAGCGCGAACTCTCGATGAAAGATCTCTACCTCGACGAGGGCCAGACGTCGTCGACCGACCTCGGCGTGTGCATTCTCGCGGGCGGCACGCTCGGCGGCGGCACGACCGTCAATTGGTGCACGTCGTTCCGGCTGCCCGACCGCATCGCCGACGAATGGGGCCAGGAGAGCGGCATCCCGTCGCTCGGCGCCGAGCTCACACCCCACTACGCCTACCTCGAACGCGAACTCGGGCTCGCGCCGGTGGATAGACACAACCGCAACAATCAAGTGATCCTCGACGGCGCGACGGCGCTCGGCGTGCAATGCGGTTCGATGCCGCGCAACGCGCCGAGCGACTGCGGCGACGGTTGCGGCTACTGCGGCTTCGGCTGCTCGTATGGCAAAAAGCGTTCAACGTCGCGTGCGTTCCTGCCCGACGTCGCGAAGAACGGCGGCGCGATCTACGCGAACGCCAAGGCGCTGAAGATCGATCTCGAAGGTTCTCGCGCGAAGGGCGTGCAGGTCGAGCAGACCAACGCCGACGGCACGGAACTGCGCCGGTTCGAAGTCGTCGCCGATCTCGTCGTCGTCGCGGGCGGCACGCTGCGCACGCCGGGCATTCTCGCGCGCAGCGGCATCCGGCACCACAATCTCGGCCGCCGGCTCTTCCTGCACCCCGTCTCCGCACTCTTCCCGGAGTTTCCGCACGAGATTCGCGCCTGGGAAGGCCCGATGCAGAGTGCCTACTCCGACGCCTACAACTACCGCACGGGCAACTACGGTCCGAAGATCGAGGTCGCACCCACGCACGGCGGCATTTCGGCGCTCGCGCTGCCCTGGACCGGCCGCAGCGCGCACTTCGAAAAGATGAGGCGTGCGAAGTACGGCGCGACGCTCATCGCCGTCACGCGCGATCGCGACCCGGGCTTCATCGAACTGGACGACGAGGCACAGATTCACTACACCGTATCGCCGCACGAAGGCGAGAATTTGCTAGCGGGCATCGCGGGCATGGCCGACCTCGCCTTCGCCGCCGGTGCCGTCCGCATCTCGACGCTGCACAACAAACCGATCGAAATCGAACGCGCGGACTGGAACGCCGCGCGCCGCGCGAAGTTCGCCGAGCAGCTGCGCGGTCTCGGCTACGCGGCCTGCCGTCAGATCTTCTTCTCCGCTCACCAGATGGGCACGGCGAATCTCGGCGCGAGTCCCGAACACGCCGTCGTCGATCCTTCGGGCCGGGTGTGGGGCTACGAGAATCTCATCGTCGCCGACGCGTCGCTCTTTCCGCAGTCCAGCGGCGTCAACCCGATGCTCACGATCATGGCGATGGCCGCACGCGTCGTCGAGCAGCACGGCGGCAAACTCGCGGTCGACGAGCCGGCCGCCGCGTCGGTCTAACTCGTTAGAGGACGGTTACCGGGATTGTCAAGGTTCGCGTGCTATAACGGAACGTGAGCGTGCACGAACCGCTCGTTTCGGGCGTTACGAGGACGCTGCCCGAGCCCGCATTGGCGACGGTCATCGCGCCGACGGTAACGATCCGCGCGCTGCCGGAGCCGCAATCGTCGGACTCGCCGAACTTCGACCCGGCGATGCCGCCGTAGATGAACGAGATCGACTCGGCGCTCGAGGTCGTCGAGGCGAACTGCAGCGACGTCGTCGCCGATTGTAAAGACGGACCGCCGTAGGCCGGACAGCCGCAAGCCGTATCTTCCGCACAGCCCGCCAGCAACAAGAGCCCGAGCGACGTGACAATCGTTCGAAGAGAAATCATCCTAGCCCATTCGGGCTATTCATTTCTTCGGCCTTTCGCTCGCGCGAAACCCTAGCCGGCGTCGGCTTTCGTCGCGATCGGGACGGCAGGATGAAACCGACAAGTAACCATTTGGGCACATACTCTCTATGTGATGCTGGAAGAACGCTTCGGCGAATTGGCAATGACTGACGACGAGCAGCGCGCGTTCGACGTGGCGCACCGCGACTTCATCCATCGGGTCGAGCGCGCGTCGCACTACGAGGTGACCGTCGCGACCGTGCCTGCTGGATACAGCGTGTCGTACGAGCGTCAGATTCAAGCCGGCGAACCGATGGTCACGGCAAGCCCCGCGGGGGGCGTCACGTACACGTACACGATCGACCGCGCCTTCGAGATCGCGCACGTCGCGCTACCCGCATAATTCGTTTGCTCGCGGCGCGGGTCGAGGCCGCGAAGTCCGCAGCGCGAAGAGGGCGGGATGACGACAACGACGGCGCCCGCTTCGCACGTTCGGGAGTTCACCATCCGAGGGGTCGTGATCGGTGCGCTGATCACGCTCGTCTTCACCGCCGCGAACGTGTACCTCGGGCTCAAAGTGGGACTGACCTTCGCATCGTCGATACCGGCAGCGGTCATCTCGATGGCGATCCTGCGCGCGCTCGGCAAAGGAACGATTCAGGAAAACAACATCGTGCAGACGATCGCGTCGGCCGCGGGAACGCTGTCGTCGATCATCTTCGTCTTACCGGGCCTGGTCATGGTCGGATGGTGGACCGGCTTTCCGTTCTGGGAGACCTTCGGCGTTTGCGCGGTCGGCGGCGTGCTGGGCGTTATGTATAGCGTGCCCCTTCGCCGCGCGATGGTCACGACGTCCGACTTGCCCTATCCCGAAGGCGTCGCCGCGGCGGAAGTGCTGCAAGTCGGCGCCGGCTCGGCATCGAGCGATCCCGCACATGCGGCAGAGAGCAAAGCCGGGCTTTTCGCCGTCGTGCTTGGCTCCGCGGTTTCCGCACTTTTCGCCGCGCTCGTCGGCACGCGGCTCTCGATCGACGAGATCGACGAGTTCTTTCGCGTCGGCAACGCGGCGACCGGCAACGGCTTCGCGTTTTCGCTCGCGCTCGTCGGCGTGGGACACCTCGTCGGCTTGACCGTCGGCGTCGCGATGATCGCGGGCGTCTTCGTCGCCTGGGGCATCCTCACGCCGCTGCTAACGGCGATGCATCCGGTCGCGGGCGAAGCGGCGACCGTTGCCAACGGCGTTTGGCGCCACCAAGTGCGTTTCATCGGCGCGGGCACGATCGGCATCGCGGCGATCTGGGCGCTCGGCCGGCTCGCGATGCCCGTCGTGCGCGGCGTCTCGGCGTCGCTCGCCGCCTCGCGCAAGCTCGCGCAAGGCGCGACCGACATCCCACGTATCGAACAGGACCTCTCGGTGCGCACGATCGCGATCGTCAGCATCGCCTCGCTCGTTCCGCTCGCCGCGCTCTTTGCAGCGTTTCTGCACGGAAGCGCGCTCGCTAGCCAATCGTTGCTACTCGTCGTAGGCGCGCTCGTCTACGTCGTCATCGCGGGCTTCCTCGTTGCGGCCGCGTGCGGCTACATGGCGGGCCTGATCGGATCGTCGAACAGCCCGGTTTCGGGTTTGGGGATCCTCGCGGTTCTCGGAGCGTCGCTGCTGCTCGTCGTCCTCGTACATGGGTCGCCCGCGAGCGCGACCGCGCTCGTGGCGTACGCGCTCTTCGTCACGGCAGTCGTGCTCTGCGTGGCGACGATCTCCAACGATAATCTCCAAGATCTCAAAACGGGACAGCTCGTCGATGCGACGCCGTGGAAGCAGCAGGTCGCGCTCATCGTCGGCGTCGGCTTCGGCGCGGCGGTCATTCCGCCGATCCTCGATTTGCTCAATCACGCCTACGGTTTCGCGGGCGCGCCCGTCGCGCACGGTGCGGCACCGCTCGCACAGGCTCTAGCCGCCCCGCAAGCCACGCTCATCTCCGCACTCGCACAGGGCGTCATCGGCGGCAACGTGCCGTGGAATCTCATCGGCATCGGAGCGCTCATCGGCATCGTCATCGTCGGCATCGACGAAGCGCTGCGTCCGCGCGCGCTCGCGTTCCCGCCGCTCGCCGTCGGCCTTGGCATCTACTTGCCTCCCGGCACGATCACGCCGATCGTCGCGGGCGCGATCGTCGGCTACGCGTATAATCGCTGGGCGTCGCGTCAGAAGAACGTCGAGGCGAGCAAACGGACGGGCGTGCTGCTCGCATCGGGACTGATCGTCGGCGAGAGCCTCTTCGGCGTGCTCATGGCCGGCATCATCGTCGCGAGCGGAAAGGGCACGCCGCTCGCGCTCGTCGGCGATGCGTTCGCGACGCCGTCGCAGTTCGTCGGTACGGTCGTCTTCGTCGGCGCCGTCATCGCGATGTACCGCTGGACCATGGCACGCGCGAGCCGGCTCGAACCCGTCGCGTAACGGAGCGGGTTACAATCGCTCGCCGTTTTCCAGACGCCGGCGCAGATCGCGCGCACGTTCGCGAATCGCGGCCTTGGCCTCGTCGTCACGCGCCTGCCAATTGCGCAGCGGCAGCGCCATGCGCAAGTTCTTGGCGAACCGCTCTTGGTTGCGTGCCATAAAATCCCAATACAGCGAATTGTAGGGACAGGCGTCGTCGCCGACGGTCTTCTTCGGATCGTACGGACACGCGCCGCAATAGTCCGACATCTTGTTGATGTAGTTCGCCGACGCCGCGTAGGGTTTCGTGCCGACGAGGCCGCCGTCGGCGTGGAGCGTCATGCCGATGACGTTGGGCACCATCACCCAATCGTAGCCGTCGACGAACATGTACCAGAACCAATCCGTCGTCGCTTGGGGATCGAAGCCTGCAATGAGCGCGAAGTTTCCTAGGATCATCAGGCGCTGGATGTGATGGGCCCAGCCGAGTTCGAAGACGTTCTTGAGCGCGTCGCTCTGGCAGCGCATCGACGTCTTTCCGTCGAGGTATTGCGCGGGAACGGGCAGCGTCGCGCCCAGCGCGTTGCGGCTGCGATACTCCGGCATGGTACGGGCATAGGTTTGCCAGATGAATTCGCGCCACCCGATCAGCTGACGCACGAAACCTTCGACCGATGCCAACCGTGCGCGCTTCGTGCGATAGGCGAGTTCGGCGCGTTCGGCGAGTTCGAGCGGATGCAGCAAGCCCACGTTGATCGCGCTCGAGAGCTTCGAATGATAGAGCCGCGCTTCACCCGCGAGCATCGCATCTTCATACGGACCGAAGAGATCGAGCCGGTGCTCGAAAAAATCGTCGGCATAGGCGAGGGCGTCGGCGCGCGTCGTCGGCAACTCGAAATCGCCGATGCTGCCCGGGTGACCCGGAAAGTGTTCTTCGACCATCGCGATGACGTCGCGCAGATGCTTGCGTTTGGGCGGCCGGAACTCGGGCGGAAATTGCATGCCGCGTTTGGGCGGCTGCCGGTTGTCGTGATCGAAATTCCAAGCGCCGCCGGCCGGCTCGGCGCCGTCCATGAGCAGCCCCGTCTTCTTGCGCATCGCGCGATAGAAGTTTTCCATCGTCACGCGCGTCTGACCGCGCGAGAACATCTTCGCGAAATCGGCCTGCGTCGAGATGAAGTTGTTGTGCGGGGTGATCTCGGTGTCGAGACCGTGCTCCGCGACGGTTGCGGCCATCGTCTCGGACATTCCGTATTCGGTCTGATGCATGAGCCGGAAGCGTTCGGGCGCATGTTTCGCGATGTGCGCCGCGAGCGGGCCGCGAGAATCTTCGCTCCCCGCGTAGTAGTCGACGGTCCAGCCGTCGCGCCGCAGGTCGTCGGCGAAGCCGCGCATCGTCGCGAAGATCAGCACCAGCTTGCGCTTGTGGTACGGCACGCGACGCGAGCGCGCGAACGATTCGATCATCAGCACGACCGTCTCCGCACGATCCTGACCTTCGAGCGCCGAGTTCCAGGGCGAGCACTGGTCGCCCACGATCCAAACGGTCTGCACAATTCCTCCGGCGGAGCGGCCGTACTCCGGCGCGAAAGCGCCCGCGTGCCCATCATCCAGACGCGCGCGCTGCGCAAAACGTTCCGCTCCGTCAAACGGCAGGACGGCGTTTCGGGCGCCCTGCGGACGCTCTTTTCCCGCGATTACGTCGAACGAGTCGCGGTCGACGACGTCACGATGTCGCTCGACGGAGGCGAACTCGTCGGGTATATCGGACCCAACGGTGCGGGCAAATCGACGACCATCAAGATGCTCACGGGTATCCTCGTGCCGACCTCGGGCGACATCGAGGTCGCCGGACTCGTGCCGTATCACGAACGCAAGAAGAACGCACGCAACATCGGCGTCGTCTTCGGACAGCGCAGCCAACTGTACTGGGATCTGCCGCTACGCGAATCGTTCGAATTGCTGCGCGCGATCTACAGCGTTCCGCGCGACCGCTACGCGCAAAATCTCAAAGAGTTCACCGAGCTGCTCGAGATGGACGAATTCATGCGCACGCCCGTGCGCCAGCTCTCGCTCGGGCAGCGCATGCGCGGCGACTTCGCCGCCGCCATGATGCACGACCCGAAGATCGTTTACCTCGACGAACCGACGATCGGCCTCGACGTCGTCGCGAAAGAGGCGATCCGCAACTTCATCGCACGCATCAACGCCGAGCGCGGCACCACGATCATCCTCACGACGCACGATCTCGCGGACGTCGAACGGCTCTGCCGGCGCATCGTGCTCATCGACGACGGCAAAGTCGTTTACGACGGACCCGTCGAGCAAATCAAAGAAAGATACGGCACGCACCGCACGCTGATCGTGCAGTTCGCGCAGCACTATCCCGAACTCTCGGTCGACGGTGCCGAATTCGAAGAGCGAACGGGCGATCTCGTGCGTCTGCGGTTCGATCGCAAAGCCATCAGTGCCGACCAGTTGATCCGGCGCGTCACCGAGCGCTACAGCGTGAGCGACGTCTCGATCGAAGAACCCGACCTCGAATCGATCATCCGCCGCATCTACGTCGACGGCGCCGTGGCGTGACGCTGCTCGAACCCTACATCGAGTTCGCCCGGAAAGCGTTCTCGCGCGAAGCGACCTACCGCATCGAAGTCTTCACGAACGTCGGCTCCGTCCTGCTGCGTGTCTACCTGCTGCGCTCGCTGTGGACCGCGCTCTACGCGCAGAACGCGCCGCCCGTCAACATTCCGCTGCACGCGATGATCACGTACGCCACGGTCGCGCTCTTGATGTCGCTCGTGCTGGAGGTCGACGGCACGCGCGCCATCCGCGAAAAGATTCGCGAAGGCACGATCGCGACGGACCTGATGAAGCCGATCAACTTACCGGCGTACTTCTTCAGCGACGGCTTCGGCGCGACGCTCTTTCAAGCGATGCTCATCATTCCGTCGGTGCTCCTCGCGCTGCTGCTCGTTCGCATCGACGTTCCGTCGGCGGGGACGCTCTTTGCGTTCCTAGTCTCGTTCGCACTCGGCTACGCGGTCAATTTTCTGTTGAATTTCTTGATGAACATCGTCGCGTTCTGGACGCTCGAGACGTTCGCCGTGCAGCTGATGATCCGTTGGGCCTCCGATCTGCTCGGTGGTCAACTCTTGCCCCTAGACTTCTTTCCCGGCACGCTCGGCCGCATCGTCGAGGCGCTGCCGTTCGCCGCGATCTATTCGACGCCGCTACGCATCTATATCGGCGAACTCGGACCCGATGCGTGGCCGGCGGCGATGGCGGTCCAGGCGATGTGGATTGCCCTTTTCGGCGCGGCTTCCGCCGTGCTCTGGCGCTTTGCGGAACGCCGCGTCGTCGTGCAAGGCGGCTGAGCGCGAACTCCGGCGCGATTCTCCGGCTTAGGCGGCCGTAAAGTGCAGCGGCAGCGTCCTCGGGCCGCGGATCGCGAGACCGCTCTCCCACTGCGCTTGGCCGTCGGATGCAATGCGTTCGAAGCGACTCGCGAGGACACGCAGCGCCTCTTCCATTTCGGCTTTGGCGAGCCACATGCCGAGGCAGCGATGGATGCCGCCGCTGAACGTGAGATTCGGGGCCGGACGTTCCGGCGAAATGTCGAACGGCGCGTCGCCGAATACGAGGTCGTCGACGTTTGCGGCCGACGTCAGGAGCACGACGACGCTGCCCTTCTTGAACGTATGATCCTTGAACGTGAACTCTTCGGCGACGATGCGCGGGGAGCCGCCGATGGTCGGAAAGAGACGCATCATCTCGTCGACGGCTCGCGGTGCAAGTTCGGGACGCGCGCGCAAGAGCTCCCACTGCTGCGGGTGATGCATGAACGCGATCGTGCCGAGCGCCAGTTGATTACGCGTCGTATCGTTGCCCGCGAAGACGAGGCCGACGATCATCGTACGCAATTCGTCTTCGGTGAGATGGTCGCCGTCGGCTTCGGCCGCGATCAATTTCGAGACGAGATTATCGCCCGGCTCGTTGCGGCACGCGGCGAGCGTCTCGTCGGCGCACGCTTGCAGCGCGGCGAGGCTCGCCTCCGCACGGGCGCGCATCGCGGGTTCGCCGATGCGCGACCCGAAGATCAACGCGAGGTCGGAGGCCCAGCCGGAAAACGCGGCGCGCCGGTCGAGCGGGATGCCGAGCATCTCGCAGATACCTTCGAGCGGGTACGGCGAGCAGAATTCTTCGACGAACTCGCAGCGCCCCGACGGATCGAACGCCTCGACCAGACGCTGCGCCGAGGCGCGAAAATACGGACGCAGGCGCTCGACCATCGGCGGCGTGAACGCTTTGGCGACGAGCCGGCGCAGCCGCGTGTGATCGGCACCGTCGACGCTGAGCATCGTCTGCTTCCACCACGTGACGATCGGCCCGTCGTGCACGCCGCGCAGCGCGAGCATCGCGCTCGACGCTTGATGGAGACGCGGCTCTTTGAGCAGCGCCGCGCAATCTTCGTACCGCAAGACGGCGTATCCGAACGGGGTGCGTGCGAACCAATTGATCGCACGGGCGTTGCGGAAAACGTCGGAATCGAGTGAGAAGTCCGGACCGAGCGGATCGAGAAACGGAGCGTCGGCGAGTTGCATTCGGAGAGCCTTTCGAAACGCTATGCGGTGGTGACGACGACTTTGCCGCGCGTGTGCTTCGCCTCGACGTGCGCGTGCGCCGCGGCGATGTCGTCGAGGGCGAATACGCGGTCGAGGTGGACGCGAAGTCTTCCGGAGCGGTACAGGCCGGAGAGTCTCGCGAGATCGGCGGCCCTAGACCGGACGTTTACCAGGGCGGCGCGTTTTCCGGTGCGCTCGCGCGTTGCGGCAATCGCCGCGAACGTCGCCGGACTCGGCACCGTGGAGACGAGTATGCCGCGATCGGTCAAGACGTTCGCGGCGTCGTCGTACGCGAGGTTCCCGAACACGTCGAAGACGACGTCGAACGGACCGCCGGCGTCCTCGAGGGTGCCTCTCGCATAATCGGCGTAGGCGTGCGCGCCGTATTCCAGGCAGAGGTCCGCACTCGCCGCGCTCGAGCGCGCCGTGACGTGCGCGCCGAGCTCACGAGCGATCTGCAGCGCGAAGAGACCGACGCCGCCGGACGCGCCGTTGACGAGTACGCGCGCACCCGTCTCTACCGCCGCGACGTCGACGAGGGCTTGTAGCGCCGTCTGCGCCGCGAGCGGGGTCGCCGCGAGTTCTTCGAGGTTCGCGTCTGCGGTGACGCGCGCCGAGGCCGCAGCCGGGACGTTGATGATCTCGGCACACGTGCCGCCGCTCCAGCCGTCGATCATGCCGAACGCGACGTCGCCGGCTGCCAATGCCGTGACCCCGTCGCCTGCCGCTTCGATGGTTCCGGCCCAGTCGTAGCCGACGCGTTTGGGAAACGCAGCGTCCGTCAGGGTCTTGAAGCGGCCTTTGCGTACGAACGTGTCTTTGGGATTGACGCTCGTCGCGCGGGTCCGAACGCGAATTTCGCCCGGCGCGGGCGCGCCGGGCTCTTCGACCGCGCGCACGGCGAGCACGTCCGTGCTACCGTACGCATCGTACTCGACCGCCCTCATCGCCGGCACGCGATCCGAGGAATGACTATTCTTTGCACGACTACTCACACTGACGCTTCGAAAACGTCTCGAATTAGGTTATACAACCTAATCGACGGTCGACTAGGCTATTCCCCCTAATTTACGGAACCCGGATTCGAGATGGCGACGAATGCGATAGTCGAAGGCCAATCCGGAACCCGCGACCGCATCCTGCACATCGTTCACGGTCTCTACAACGATCGCGGACCGGTTCGCGTCACGAATGCGGAGGTCGCCGCCGCTACGGGTTTGGCGGAGGGCAACGTCCACTACCATTTCCGCAAGAAGACCGACTTCGTCGACGCGCTCTTCACGCAGCTCGAGGCCGACACCGAGCGCATCATGGCACGCATGACGCCCGGCGGCAGCACGATCGAGCTCGTCGCCGAGCATCAGCGCGACTGGTTCCGCCTGCTCTACGATCATCGATGGTATTTTCGCGATCCGCTCGCGCTCTTCACCATCGCACCCGCCATCGTACCGCGCGTGCAGAGCGCCGCGACCCGGAACCGCCGCTTCGTGCGCTCGATCCTCGACGAGTTCGTCGCCGCCGGCTTCATGCGCGCGACGCCGGGCGACCTCGATCGTTTGATCGTAAACATCTGGCTGGTCGCGACGCACTGGATCGGTTACCGGCATCTCACCACGGGCCGAACGACGTTGACCGTGAACGATCTCGAGTGGGGTTTCGCACAAGTCGTCGCGCTGTATGCTCCCTATCTCACGCGCAAGGGCAAGCGCCTCGCGTCGAGCACCTTCAAGGGCTAGAAACGGGCTTTTCGTCCGCGGACCAGTCCGGAGCGCGGCCGCCGTCGCGGTAGATCCGATACGCGGGATGTTCGTTCACGTACACCGCGACGCGTGGCGGATCGATCTCGAGCGAATCCGCGCGGAGCGCCGTGAACGCCCGCCCGAGCGATTCGATCGCTTCGGGCGAGCGGCCGGCGCGAATATCGCAGGTCACGACGGTCATCTCACGCGCGGCGTCGGCTGCCGCGTCGTATCGTGCGATGTCGCCTGCTTCGTAGAAGGCGAAGGCGACGTTGACGATGCGGTGCGAGGTCTGCATGTGCTCCCCATACGCGCGTGCGAGGTTCGCGCCCAAGGCGGACTTGACGGCAGGATCCGGCCGGCGTGAGGTGTGGACGGCGATGAACGGCGCTCGCGGACATCTCGCTCTGGAACGAATACGACCGCGCACGGCGCGCGGTGTATCCGTTCCTAGCCAAGAGCGAGGCAGCCGGCCGTTATCCCGAGGGATCGGCGATCGGTACACGCTAGCCGGCTCGCGGAACCCAAGCACCGGGGAAACGGCTGGCGCCGAGCAGGTTCGGGCTTCGCCCGCCGGCGCCCGCTAATAATCGACGCCCTTACGATATTCGCTTACGGGAACTTCGCGAAAGTTTTGCGGATCGTTGCGGACCATCGACTGCGCAAATCCCTGATCGACCGTACCGCGCGCTCCGCTGGATGATTGGACGACGGTCGTATCGTTGAGATAATGCGAGAAACCGGCGGTCGAGCGATCGATGCCGTCCTGCACCTCGCGCGCGTGACTCATGGACGCGTTGAACACGGCGGTGTTTCGGGCGATGGTCGCTTGCGAGATCTCCCGGCCGCGCGCAATCAGCTCGTTGTTTTGGCGAATCGTTTCGCCAACTTGCTGCTGCCGAACGTTCTGGTCGATTTTGTAGCTGCTGAAGATTGCCGAGAGCGTCGGAAAGACTTTCTTGAACTGTGCGTCCGGCGCCGATACCATCTTGATGCTGAGCATCCACGCTCCCGGCGCGTGCAGCTGCACGAAATCGGCCGAGCCGAGGAAACGTACGCGGGTGCCCTTGACGATGGAAGTCCCGCTCAAGAGCGACGCGTGTTGATTCGGGGCGGCCGCCATCGGGTGCGATTGCTCGATTTTCGTTTCGGGATCGGGCTGATGCTGAAGTTCCGCGAGGCGCCGGTTTGCGGAAACGTATGCTTGAACCGGATCCGGCGGTAACGCCAAGACGATTCCAAACGGCGTCACCGGGCTCACGGGTTGACGCATCATCTGCTGAGCGCTCACGTATTGCGCCAGCGCCGGGCTGCGCGGATCGACGAACGTGAAAGCGACTTCCTGATCGACCTCATCGCCCGCCGCATCCGCCGCGACGAAGACACCTTGAGCGAAGTGCTGCGGCGTCCAACCGGCGGGGAGACGCGCGCTCGCGCTGCGATCCGGCGCGACGACGTCGTGCATCGCGGGGACGCCGGCTAGTTGGGCCGCGGGGGCCGAGGCGTTCTCCGTATCCGTCGTCGTGGCGAACGCGATGAGATCCGGTGCGGTCTTCGCAAAGCGGTCGGCGCGATCGTAGATCAGTGCGATCCGCGAAGGGGCGCCCGTGACGTACGTTCCCAGGATCATTCCGCCGATCGGGACGCCCGCGAGCCGCGATCGAATGAGCGCCACGACGAGCGTTCCGTCCTTGCTGCGCACCGCGCCGCGCACGTCGATCGGCGAACCGAACACGCCGCGCGCCCGCGAAAGCGAATCTCGCAGCAGCTGTTGCGGCGACGATTCCTTTTGAAAGGTCGTCACTAGCGTGCCGCCGTGCGGAGCCCGCGAGGTACTCCCACCCGATGAAGCTGCGGCCGAGAGCGGCCGAACGAGCAACGTAGAGAACATGGCGAGAGCCGAGAGGAAAGCCGAGAAGCGCTGCATGTCACCTATCGTAGCGGACGACGGCGGACGCGACTATGGGGAGTAACCCTACTCGAAGCCCACAATGAAGTCTCGACCTCGACTATTCATTTTCAGCGCGGAATACTAGCTCACCATGCCGGATGCGATACCGAAGCCGATCGAATGATCCGACGACGTCCGCGCGAACATGACGATTTTATCCGAACGCTCTAGGAAACGTCTGACTTCGCCGTTCTCGAGATCGACGTCGCTTCGTCCGCCGGCGCTGAGTTCGAGCAGCGATCCGGCTTGTTCCGGGCGTGGGCCGGAGATCGTTCCCGTGCCCAGGAGATCGCCCGGACGCAGGTTGCAACCGTTGATCGTATGATGCGTGACGAGTTGAGCGGGCGTCCAGTAGGCGTCGGCATACGACGCTCGGGCGAGTTCGCTTGGAGCCGTCTGCCGTTCTCGTATGCGCGCGGTTTCGAGCGACGTGACGATTTGAATGTCGAACGCCGCGTGCGATGCGGCTTCGTCGTGATCGAGATATGCCAACACGGCGGGGTCGCCCGGAGCGTTCCACGCGACGCGAGCCGGTGCCAATGCTTCGAGGGTGACGATCCACGGCGAGATCGTCGTTGCAAAGTTCTTGCCCAAAAACGGTCCGAGCGGTTGATACTCCCAGGCTTGAATGTCACGCGCCGACCAGTCGTTGAGAATGCAAAATCCAAAGATGTGGTCCTCGGCATCCGCGAGCCGTATGGGAGAGCCGAGCGCGTTTCCGCGACCGATGAAGATGCCGAGTTCGGCCTCGTAATCCAGGCGGTCCGCCGGCCCGACGACCGGAATGTCGCTGCCGGAAACGCGGCGCTGTCCCGACGGCCATGCGATCGGCGTGCCCGACACGACGATCGACGACGAGCGGCCATGATAACCGATCGGAATCCATTTGTAATTGGGCAGCAACGGCTCGTCCGGACGAAAGAGCTTGCCTACAGCCGTCGCGTGATGGATGGATGAGTAGAAATCGGTGTAATCGCCGATCGTCGCGGGCAGCGCCATCTCGCAGTCGCTCTGGGCGAGCAGCATCGGCTCGATCGTATCGCGTACCGGCGAACGCTCGCTCAACGCGCGCGATAATGCGACGCGTAAAGCGTGGGTCGCGTCGTGGCCGAGCGCCATGAAATCGTTGAGCGGCGCGCGTGCGGCAAACGCCAGCGCTTCACTCGCGTCGCTCCAAAAGAGTTTCGCCTCGAAGAGTGCGGCGAGGTCGAGCACGTGATCGCCAATGGCCACGCAGCCGCGGAACGGCTCGCTCGTTCCGCAGCGGCGGAATACGCCGAACGGCAGATTCTGGATCGAAAAGTCAGTGCCCGGCTCGTTCGCCGACGCGACAAAACTGCGCAGCGCAGGGTTGTGCGTTTCGTTGAGGTCGCGGACGTTCACGCGCCGCGGTTCGACGGGTCGAAGTTCTTCTTGAGTCCTTGCCAGCAGCGATAGTATTCGTGTTGCAACTGTGCGGATTCGAGCGCGTAGCGCGTGGGACGGATGATGCAGCGGGTTTCGAACATGAACGCCATCGTATCGCGGATGCGGTCGACCTGCGACGTATCGGCGCGCGAAGCTTTCTCGAACGACTCGGCGTCGGGGCCGTGACCGCTCATGCAGTTGTGCAGGCTCGCGCCGCCGGGTGCGAAGCCCTCGGCCTTGGCATCGTATGCGCCTTCGATGAGCCCCATGAACTCGCTCGCGACGTTGCGGTGAAACCACGGCGGACGAAACGTGTGCTCCGCGGCGAGAATGCGCGGCGGGAAGATCACGAAGTCGATCGTGTCGACGCCGGGCGTGTCGCTGAGCGACTGCAGCACGAGGAAGATGGACGGGTCGGGATGGTCGAAGCTGATCGAACCGATCGTATTGAACGTGCGAAGGTCGTAGGCGTATGGCGCATAGTTGCCATGCCACGCTACGACGTCGAGCGGCGAATGATCGATGACCGCGCTCCAGAGCTTTCCGCCGAATTTGCCGACGAGCTCGAAATCGCCTTCGACGTCTTCGTACGTCGCAACCGGCGTGCGAAAGTCGCGCGAATTGGCCAGACCGTTCGCGCCGATCGGGCCGCGGTCGGGCAAGCGAAAGTACGCGCCGAAGTTTTCACACACGTAGCCGCGCGCGCTTGCGTCGAGCAGTTCGACGCGGAAGCGAACGCCGCGCGGGATGACGACGATCTCGAGCGGGCCCGCGTCGATCGTGCCGAGTTCGGTCGCGAACCGGACGCGTCCAATCTTATGGCCCCAAAAACACCTCCAAGGCCG
>CAZZUZ010000012.1:0-1042 GCA_964657315.1 Vulcanimicrobiota bacterium | reverse complement strand
TTTTGCGGCACGATCAACAGCTCGCCGTCGGCATCGTAGAAATAGCGATCGTGCATCGAAGCGTTCGCCGCATACAGGTGAATGCCGCAGCCGGTCTGCGCGAACGGATCGCCGTTGCCGGCCATCGTCACGAGACCGTCGACGAAATCCGTGCTCGCCTCCGGTAGCGGCAGCGGGTCCCAGCGCAACTGATTGGGCGGCGCGTCGGCCGAGGCGAAATCGTTCGTAAACGCCGCGGCGCCCACATACGGCGCGAACGGCGCGTGCATCGCGGCGGGGCGGATGCGGTACAGCCACGATCGGCGATTACTGCCCCGCGGCGCGGTGAACGCCGTGCCGGAGAGTTGCTCGGCATAGAGACCGTACGGCGCGCGTTGCGGAGAATTCTGGCCGACGGGCAGCGCGCCCGGCAACGCCTCGGTCGCGAACTCGTTGCCGAACCCCGTCATGTACATGGCGCGGCACTTCCGGACGGTCGCTAGCGAATCCCCGAAACGACGTGCGCGATCGCGGGCCACGCCGCATCCGCGATCGCCTGGTGACCGGCGTCCGACGGATGGAACAGGTCCGAACTCAAGAACCGGTCGTCGCCGCCGCGCGCGCGCTCGGACGTGTGGTAGAGATCCACGACCGTCGCGCCCGCTTCTCTCGCCGCGTCCGCAACGCCGACGTTGTAGGCAACGACGAGCCGATGCAGTGCCGGCTTCGATGCGTCTTCGAAAATCGGACTCACAGAAACGTCCGGCACGTTGAAGATCACGAGTTTCGCATTCGGCACGGCCGTTCGGATCGCGCGCACGAGTCCGCGAAAGTCGCGATCGAACCCGGCGGCGTCGTGCCGCCGGACCGCGTCGTTCGCGCCGGCTTCGAGCACCAGCATATCCGGTTTCGTCGACGCGAGACGCGGGAGCTCGAGCCGGCTGACGTCGGCTGCGGTCGTACCGCCGATCGCGACGTTCGTCACTTCGCTCAGCGGCCGTTCGCGCACGATCCGGCGGTAGAGATCGAAGGCGTAACCTCGCGACGAGTCCGTCGCTCCGAT
>CAZZUZ010000011.1:0-19765 GCA_964657315.1 Vulcanimicrobiota bacterium | reverse complement strand
CTTTGCGCTGTCCCGGCAGGTGCAGCAGAGAGTCGAACATGTTGGCGCGCATCCGCGAATGCTCGCCCGTCATGACGTTGTCGAGCGCCGACATGAACGCGAAAAGCCGGATGTTCTGAAACGTCCGCGCGATGCCGAGCGACGTGATCTTGTCCGTACGCTGACCCGTGATCGCATTGCCTTCCAGGTCGATCGATCCGTGCGTCGGCTCGTAGATGCCGGTGATGAGGTTGAACACCGTCGACTTGCCCGCGCCGTTGGGCCCGATCATCGCGACGATCGAGCCCGCGTCGATACCGAACGACAGATTGTTGACGGCGACGAGACCACCGAACGTCTTACGCACTTCGGTGAGTAAAAAGAACGGCGACGACATCAGGCCTTCGCCCCTTCGTATTCGGCATTTTCTTGCGCGACGAGGGTGGGTTCGTCGCCTTCCGCGCGCAGTTCCGCCTTGCGCTGGCGGCTCGGGATGAGGCCTTCGGGGCGAAAGAGCATCATGACGACGAGGATGATGCCGTAGAGCATGAAGCGGTAATTCGTGAAGTCGAGGTTGAGGCCGAAGTTGTGCGCGATCGAGGTCGATTGCGGCAGCAAGAAGCCGTTGATGAACGAGAGCACGAAACTGCCGACGATCACGCCCGCGATGTTGCCCATGCCGCCGAGTACGAGCATCGAGAGCACGAGCACGCTCACGTTGAACTGAAATTGGTCGGGCGTCACGAGACCGAGCTTCGCGCTATACGCAACGCCTGCGACACCGCTGAACGACGCGCCGAGAGCGAACGCCGAAAGCTTGGCCGTGGTCGTTTTGATGCCCATGTGACGCGCCGCGAGTTCGTCTTCGCGAATGGCCATCCAGGCGCGGCCGAGCCGGCTGTCCTGGAGGTTGCGTGCGATGAAGATCGCGAGCACGATGAGCACGAGCAGCACGAAATAGTACGGCGTCGCGCTGAAGCCGAACGTTTTGCCGAAGAGGGACGGCTGATCGAGTGACGAGATGCCGTTTGGGCCGTTGGTGTATTGGGTGAGGTTGAGGAACGTCTGCGGCACGATCTCGCCGAAGCCGAGCGTCACGATCGCGAGATAGTCGCCGCGCAGCCGAAGCGTCGGCGCGCCGAGCAGCACGCCGAAGAGCGCCGCGATCGCCGACGCGATGAAAAGCATCGCCCAGAACGGCAGATGGATGCCGAACTGCGGGCTCGCGAGCATCGCGTAGCTGTAGGAGCCGATCGCGAAGAACGCCGCATAGCCGAGATCGAGCAGGCCCGCGAAACCGACGACGATATTGAGTCCGAGTGCGAGCAGGATAAATGCGCCCGCGTTCGCGAGGAAATCGACGTGCGCGTTATTGGGATCGACGAACGGAAACGCGATCAAGACGACCGCGAGCACGCCGAGCCCGATGCGCCGCTGCAACAGGGTCAAGCTAGACTTTCTCCGGCAGCGACTCTCCGAGTAATCCCGAAGGCCGGAAGATCAAGACGAGCACGAGCACCGAGAAGACGACGACGTTGGACCACTGCGCGCCGCCCGGGATATACTGCGTCGCGATCGACTCGATGAGGCCGATCAGGAAGCCGCCGAGCATCGCGCCCGCGATGTTGCCGATGCCGCCGAGTACCGCGGCGGTGAAGGCCTTGAGACCCGCTTCGAAGCCGTTGAAGAACCACGTCGTGCCGTAGTAGACGCCGCTCACGAAGCCGGCCGCGCCGGCGAGCGCGCTGCCGATGAGGAACGTCATCGCGATCGTCGTGTTGATGTTGATGCCCATGAGCTGCGCGGCGTCGCGGTCTTGTGCGGTCGCGCGCATCGCCTTGCCCATCTTCGTGCGATACACGAAGAGCTGCAGCGCGATCATCATCAGCACCGCGAGAACCATGACGACGATCTGTTTCGCGTAGATCGTCACGTGCCCGAAGCTCGCGCTAGGGTTGGGAATGACTTGCGGGAACGGAATCGGCGAAGGTCCGCGCCAGAGCTGCATGACGTTCTCGAGGATGAACGAGACGCCGATCGCCGTGATCAGCGGAGCGAGCCGCGGCGCGTTGCGCAGCCGGCGATACGCGAGCCGCTCGATGACGACGCCCGTGATGCCGCACAGCAGCATCGCAAAGAGGATCGTGATCGCGACGACGGCGACGAGCCACGGTCCGTGCACTTCGCCCGAAACGCCGAGCGCCGCGAGGATCGCGAGCGAGAAGAACGTGCCGAGCGTATAGACGTCGCCGTGAGCGAAGTTGATCAGCTCGATGATACCGTACACCATCGTATAGCCGAGGGCGATCAGCGCGTAGATTCCGCCGAGCGAGAGTCCGTTGATGACCTGCTGAAAGAAGACGTCCAAGCGGTTACGACTTGAGGTTGATCTGATCGACGAACACGGCCTTGCCGTTCGCGATCTTGTAGAAGCTCAAGATCGGATTGGTCGTATCGCCGTTCTTATCGAAGCCGACGGTTCCGATCGGCGAAGCGAAGCCTCTCGTCGCCGCGACGTTCGCGAGCACTTCGGCGCGCGACGGCATCGCGTTCTTATTGGCGGTGATCGCTTTCTCGATTGCGGCGATTTCGATTGCGACGATCGTATAGGCGTTCGCGCTGTAGGGTCCCACTTCGGTGCCGTACTTCTTCTTGTACGCAGCGACGAACGCCGCGGCCGACGGGAGCTTCGACGCATCGGGAGCGGCGACGGTGTAGTACGCGCCGTTCGCGGCCGAGCCCGCGGTGGAGAGGAACTCCGCGTCGCTGATGCCGTCGCCGCCGAAGAACTGCAGCGCACCCATGCCGACGTCGCCCATCTGCTTGCGCAGCAGACCGCCGCCGGTTACCGACGTGCCGCCGTAAAAGACGACGTCGGGCTTGAGCGCTTGACCCTTCGTGAGCAGCGCCTTGTAGTCGGTCTGGCCTTTGGTCAGATGCTCGTGACCGACGACCGTACCGCCGAGCTTTTGGAACTCGGAATCGAAGACGTCGGCGAGGCCTTTGCCGTACGTCTCGTTATCGTCGACGATGAAGGCGCGCTTGTAGCCGAGCTTGTGTGCGAATTGCGCGTTGGCCGCCCCCTGCTTGTCGTCGCGCGTGCACACGCGGAAGTAGGTGTTGACGTCGGGGTGCGAGGTGCGCAGCTTTGCGGCATCCGGCATTTCGGTCAGGCTGGTCGACGTGTTCGACGGGCTGATCTGGGCCATGCCCGCGTCGTTGGTGATCGGAATTTCCGCACGCGCGACGTTGGAGTTGAAGGGCCCGAGCATCGCGAGCGTCGCGCCGTCGGCGACGAACGACTTGACGTTCTGGGCGCCTTGGCCGGGGTCGTGGGCGCCCTGCACGGCGTCGTCGAGGTCGTAGGCGACGAACTTGAAGCCGCCGGGGACGGTCTTGGCATTGGCGTCGTCGATTGCGAGCATCGCCCCGTTGCGGGTCGGCAGGCCGTTGGAAGCGTCGCCGCCGCTGAGCGGGAGATCCATGCCGATCTTGATCGTCTGGCCCGAAGCGCTCGAGGACGCATCGGCCGACGACTGCGACGTCGTCGACGAACTGTTCGAACAGCCGGCAACCATCGCGAGGAGCGCGACGCTTCCCAGAACCCGCTTTAGACCTTCAACGTGCATTCAAACCTCCGGCGAATGAACCCGCGCTCCGCCGCTAAACGCGGTCGAAGTCCGAACCGTCTACGCCGATGGGGGAGGCGGTCCTTTCTTCAGAAGACGAGCGCGGAAGCCGATTTTGTAGGCCTCAAGCCGAAGACGGTCGTCAAAAATCTCTCTGCTGCTTCCAAATCGATGCGCGAAACGCAGCGTTTTCTCACACGATGGGCGGTGCCTTGATAGAAAACTCTCCTTTACGATCGGGAACATTCGTAGCGTTAGTATCGGTGTGCGTGTTCGCGGCGTACTGGGTCAGTCTGACGTATTTCTTCCCAAAATTCTTCGCACCGCTCGAGCCAGCAAATCGCGACGTCATCGATCATTACGTCATCGGCTCGCTACCTTGGGACACGTTACTGAATGCGGCGACTCGCCCGACGGCGTGGATCGCGATGAAGTTCGTTCACCCGCTCGGCCTCAGCGGTCTTTCGCTCGTCGGCATTACGGCCGTACTTGGTTCGATCGGCCTCATTGTAGTCGTTTTTACCGCTCGCGCGGGCCTGTCACCACAATCCGCTCTCGTCGGGCTTCCGATCTATGTTCTCGCAATGTTCACGCATCCCGAGTTCTACATCAAACACCGAGACGATCTCGAGCTTGCGGTCGCGTTCTTCTTTCTCTCTCTCGCTCTGTTCATGTGGCATCGGTGGCGATACAACGGCAGTCCGCTGTGGTTGATCGGATTCTGTTTTTGCGCTCTGATCGCACCGCTCGCAAAAGAAACGTTTTTCATCGCAATGCCCGTCTTGTTCTTGGGTCTAGGCCTCACGGAAGCGACCATTGCCGGCCGCTATGGCGCAGCCGCATTTTGCTTTGGCGCGACGGCAATAGACTACATCTACTTACATAGCAGAAACTCGTTTCTTGACAACGGCTTATCCGTTTATTCTCAGGATCTTTCACTCTCATCGGTTCTGCAGCTGCTAGCCAGATTTCTCGAGACCGCGCTCATTTGGCCGACGTTCGCGTTGCTTCTTTTGAGCATCGCTCTCGCGATCTCGGATCGCCGGCGGCTGATCGTTGCGCTGAGTTTCCTCATCGCCGGTATATGTGCGTATCTTCCGAATTCGTTTCTACCGAATCATTGGATCGAGTGGTATGGATGGGATGGGCTGCCGCTTCTTTTGGCCCCGCTATTGGGCGTTACGACGATTCCGTCGCGCAAATACCTGTGGATCGTACCGGGCGCTTATGTGCTCTTGATAATGACGTTCGCCGGCTACTCACCGCGGTACGTAGGGTTTCCCTCGCGTCTCGTAAGCGAAGAACTCATCGACCAGCATATCTTGGATTCGGTGCCGTATCTAAAGAAGACGTCCGAACATGCGATTTTCCTCGTTCGCGGAATTGATGATTTTCAGTTTCTCCCTTGGCAAACGGCCGGCTTCACGCAGCTCGCCATGGGAGAAGGCATGCGCTTCGAATTCAAGGCTGCTCCGGCCGTCATCGCGCCGATCAGGAAAGCGGGAGGCGTTCCCTTCGAGAATTCGTCTCTCGCGCTTGCCGACGATGCATTTATCGTCGCACATCCGCCCGACTTCGTTGCCGACTACCGCAGCGACGGTCGTCTCGTTTCGATTTCGAAATTTCAGTTGAAACATCGTTACCGGCGCTCCAAAGATGCCGAACGGAACGCTGTGTCTTTTTTCGTCGATGGAGTCGATACAAACGTCGACGTCCCTCCGACGCTTCAATGGGACGCCCCAAATGCAAGCGCGGTCTAGATCCACGTCAACACCCCCGATGGGCCGCTGCTAACCGGTGCCGGTAGTGTCGGCAAAGTTAAGACGGGCCCTTGGGTGCGCCCTGGAATGCAGTTCTACCTAGTCGACGCAACGTTGAAAGACCCTCGCACTTCGCCGATGGTCATCGCGTCGCTTAAGGTACCGTCAGCGCCGCATGCTTCCGCCTCGCCGATGGCTTCCTCGGTCGTCGTACGTCAAGATGGCGCATCGCTTACGATCGATCCGATCGCTTCGGTCAATGCCAACGGACTCGGGATCACGACGGTCCACTGGAAAACGACGTTGCCGGAAATTCGAATCCGTGTAGAAAGCTCGAACGGCCCGCTCTTCGTCGACCAGAATGGGACGGGGGATGCAAAAACCGGATTATGGGCTCGCGAGGGCATGCTGTTTTACCTTCAGAAGCCCGCCGACTCGAAGAAGAATAAGTGGTTAACGATTGGTAGCGCGGCCGCCCACGTCGCGCGCTGAGCCATACGGCAGACCCAATTCGGCACCTTGCGGCAAAGGCAAGCGGAATCGATCGGACCGCAACTTTTGCCCGATAGAAGCGAAGGTCGAAGCCGAGGGCGCTCAGAGCACGGCAAAGCGGTGCTCGGCTCGAGAAGAGTCGAGGCGACAGTAATGGGGGCAACTACATCGAAAGTGTTATGCGCGACTCGTTGAGCCTAGTCGTATTTGCAAACCGATCGATTCCGTTTGGAGCGTGAGCCAGCTTGGCATCTGAGATTGGACCTGGGGACGCTGTAATGAACTCGGCGCGCGTTCGATCCATCATCGCAAACGTGCTCAAGATCGAGCCCGGTGCGGTCCGCGCCGGCCTCGAGTTTGAATCGTTGCCGGATTGGGATAGCATGCGTCAGATGACCGTCGCGATGGAGTTGGAATCGGCACTCGGAATCGAGTTCGACTTCGACGAGACCGAGCGGCTAAAATCGGTCGATGCCGTACTGAGCGCGTTGGCGGCGCGCCAGGTCGAAATGGACGAGTCGGTCTTCGGCACGTAGGTAGGTATCGGTTCGTTGGAGCGTCAGATCATTGCAATCTTCGGGAACTGCCAAGCGTTTTACATGAGCAAACTCTGCAACGCGCTGCCGTCGCTCGTGGACCGGTTCAAGTTCGTACATTTCTCCGCTATGCCGGAGAGCATGTTCGAGGGCGAAATCGTCAGTGCGGAGGATGTAGCAAATATACGTTACGCCTGGGTACAGCGCGGGGTCAATGAGGGCCATCTCAAACCCGAGGCCGTGGCCGACCGTATCGCGCCGAACGTCTCACGGCTTTATTTTCCACCGCTCGTCATGTTGACGCTCTGGCCGTTTGCGCGCGACGATTCCGGTCGACGCCCCGAACCCGGGCTCCCGGAAGGACGTTTTCCCTGGGGCGATCGGATCGCAGCCGAGGTCGCCAAAAACGGCATGTCTCCCCCGGTCTCCGTCCGCGCCTACATGCGAGCATCCCGTGCGGAAATGCCGCACCTCGAGCGATACCGCGAACGCGATTTCGCTTGGATCGCCGTACGCGATCGTAATTGCGACGTGGGAATTGCGGATTACATCGCCGAGCGGTGGAAAAGTGATTATTTATTTTGGACCTGGGGCCACCCGGCATACGGATTGCTGAGCGAACTCATCTGTCGCGTCATCGATGCGGCGTACGACGCAGTCGGCATTTCATCTGCGGCCATACGTAGCGAGATCGACCTCCACCTCGGCAACGACGGCGGAATCGGCGGCGTGCAACTCCCGATCCATCCCGACGTCATCGAGACGTTCGGGTTGTCGTTCGTGAAGCCCGATACGCGATACGGGAATCGCGACGGCAACTGGTGGACCTTCGAGGAATATCTCCTTCATTATTTCGAGTGGGAACGAACTTGATCCGCACGATAGAGGCGAGCGCACCGTCCACGCATGGCCTACCGTATCTCGATGCGTGCCGTGCGAGTATCGCCAAAGCAAACGAGATCGTCGGCCCCGCACGAACGCGGAGATATTTGGCGGACGCACTCGCTCGTAGGCTCGTTTTTACGTCGCCGATCACCGGCTGCCCGGCGCGCGTCACCGCAAGTGCCATCGCTCGCGACCAAAAAGTCTGTTTCTTGTTCGACGAGCCCGGTTTCGGGCTCGTCGTTTCTGATATCGCCGGTGCTTGGCCGATCGTTGCGATCGTTTGCGGGCCCGATACCGTTATCGACGTATACGATACCCCCCGCCGGCCCGCTTCGGACGAAATTAAAATGTTCGCTGCCTTGGCAATGGCCGGGGGTCCCGCAGAACTACAACCGCTCACGCTCGTCGTCGGAGATCCAAACTTCGCACACAACGCGTGGAATCAGCTCGCCGCAATCGACGCATTCGCGAATAATTTCGACTATGTCGACGAAGTCATCATCACACACGAACCCCTCGGACCGATCGAGACGGCCTTTCCCGAATTAGCCGGAAAGCCGATGCAAAGACTGGCGCCGACGCAGATTGCCGCACTCACCGGGACGGAGCATTTGTACGTGCCCGCTGGTTCGATGCGCCTTACGGTATCGTGCATCGAACGTCTTCGCAACGCAGCATCCGCTCGCCATCGTCGAGAGTTTTCTGCACTCGCGGCCGACGTGGGCGCCATCCGCGGTCCGTTGCTCTGGGCCAGCATACGCACGCGCAATCGAACGGCGACGAACCAAATCGAATTGCTCGCTGCCCTAAGCGGGTCGTTCTTGCGGCGTTTTCCCAATTCCGCAATCATTCTGGACGGACACTCGTTTCCGGACGACTTTGAAGCGAACCCGGATTACGCCAAAACCGCGGACGAGGCCATCGCGAATCGCGACGCGGACGTTGCGCATCGCGTAATAGAGAGCGTGTCGGGAAGAGGAATCGAAACGTCGGGACGGGTTTTTGTCGCGAGCGGGCTCCACATCGCCGACGCCATCGAACTCGCGCGGCACGCGGCATTCTACTTCTGCCACCACGGCACGATACAACATAAAATCGGGTGGTTCGCCAGTGTCCCGGGCGTCGTTCACTCAAACCGTACGGTAATCGCGCACGAGCCCGCGGCTTGGGTTGCGGCGCAATCGGAGATCGCACGCGAGCCGTTATACATTCCGAAAGATTTCGTCGAAGACGTCCCGGATTCCGAAACCGGGGGAGTGGATTCGCAAGCGATCATGCATGATAATTATCTATTCACGAATCTAGACGCGATCGTGAGCTACATTATGGAGGCGGCCGTGCTCGGGATGGACGAACGCGGATGACCGGCCATGCGAAGATCGTCCAAGCTCTGCTCGACCTCTTCGAACATCCGCGCTATCTCGAAATCGGCGTATTCGAAGGCGCGACGTTCACCGCCGTTCGTTCGGCCCTCAAGACGGGTGTCGATCCGACGTTTCGATTCGACTGGCGCGCGGAATCGGAAGCACCGGAAGTAACGCTCGTCCAGAGCACGAGTGACAAGTTCTTTGCGAGTCTCGAACATCGACAAAGATTCGATGTCGTCTACGTCGATGGCCTACACGATTACGAACAGGTTCTCCGCGACGTGCTGAGCGCTCTCACGCATTTGGGCGACGGCGGTATCATCGTCATCAGCGACGTCTTACCGACGTCGTACGCCGCATCTCTCCCAGCCGCAGAATCGCATCTTGCCAAATCCCATCACCACGACGACGACCCGGCATGGATGGGCGACGCCTATAAAGTTGCATTCTTCATCGACGCATTTTTACCGCAATTCTCGTTCGCCACGGCGGCGGAAACGAGTCAACTCGTCTGTTGGTACGAACCGCGCGATGTCGTCGAACGCGATGCCGCGTGGCCGTCAGGCCGCACGTACATCGATACGATCCGTTATCGCGACATGTACAACCTCATGAAGGCCGGCGAGATAATCGATCACATTCGCTCCAAACGCACGTACGCTTAGCTTCGGCGCCGTAAGCGCCGTACGGACGCAAGAATATTTCCAGCCACGAGCTTCACCCGCCAAAGCGGACTATGGTGAATTTCGGATACCAAACCGTGCATTTCGTTCATTTCATCACGCAAGCGCATCACGATCGAGCGGGATTGCCGCATGAACTGGCGCTCGAGCTCGCGATACGCCATCGCGATCTCCCGACGCTCCGCCTTGAGCGCGGTGACTCGTTCCTCGAGTCGTGTGACCTGCGCGGTTAGCGATGCGTGCTGATTTCGCATTCCGGAAGCTTCCAGGCGCTCGATCGACGAACGCAGCCTCGCCGGTAATGCGCCCAGCGATGGCTCGATCGCGGCACTTCCGCCAAGCTCGCCGGTAAACGCGTCGATTCGGTCGCAGAGCATCGCAAACTCGACGGCGAAGGCCGCGAGCTCGGCTTCAGTAGCCGACGCGTCCGCGTCTCGCTGTTTGACGAATCGACGCAAGCTAGCAATCTCCGCATCGCGGCCTGATGCCGGCCCCTCTTCGCCGCGCTCGGAAACCAAGACGATCGCGAGCGGCGTGAAGCCGAGCTGCCAGAGGGCTTCCCGTGCCGCGTCATCTCCGAGCGTCCCGGCAAACCGCTCGGTCGCGGCCAGCGCGTCGGCTGGGTAGGGAACTTGTGCCGAACGCGCGACTCGCAACCCCGCCTCGTCGAAGAGACGCTCGGCATCGGGTAGCGAAATCGTTTCTCCTCTGCCATCGCCGTTCAACAGGGACGTGCGCAACACGGCATGAGGCGAATTGTAGAACGAAACGATGATGCGGCCCGATACGTCGATGAGTTCGCGAACGCCGAGCAGCAGGTCGAGCGGATGAGCCGATGCAGAGATACCGTCGAGCAACACGACATCGAACAGGCCGCCTCGAGGCAAGTTCGGACTGCGATGGATGACCGGAGTCTCGATCTCGAGAAGCTGACATTCGTTTTCGTGAAGCCGACGCGCGAGCGGACCGCCATGCGCACCGATGCGCAGAACGTTGCTGCGACGGCCGACGGCCTCGACGATCGAAGACACGCCAGGCTCCGCCGTCGCTGCTACCGCATCGAGTTCGCGTAGAAGCGCACCGATGTCGCTCACGCGAAATGCCTCGAACGCTTCCCGGCCTCGAGATCGGCGAAAATGGCATCGAGTGCTGCGCCGGCCGCGGCTCGAGAAAATGGGGCGAGCGCCGCATCGGCATGCGCGGAAAGGCGGCTCCATAATTCCGCATCGTCGTACAGCCGTAAGACCGCTTTCGCGAAGGCGGCCGCATCCGCAGCGATCAGAGCGTTCGTGCCGTCTTCGAGGTCGAATCCTTCGGCACCGACGGGAGTCGTTACGATGGGCAGCGCGTGCGCAAGCGCGTGCCCGATTTTGCCTTTGTGACCGGCGCCATAACGCAACGGCGCGACGAAGATCCGATGACCATCGAAGTATGGGTCGACGTCCGCAACGTACCCTGGTACCGATACGCAATCGGATGCCATCGCGCGAATTTGGGGCGGCGGATCGCTGCCGAGGAGCGTGACCTTCATCTCCGGGTGTACTCGCCATACCAGGGGCATTACCGTATCGACGAGCCACTCGACGGCATCGATGTTCGGCGGATGAGCGTATCCACCGATGAAGAGCAGATCTCGAGTTATCTCGAACGACCGCGGCCGAGGCCCTTTCGGCTCGTGAATCGTCGGCACGACGTACACGGGCGATACCCCAAGTTCGGTCAACGCGGAACGTTCGTCCGGCGTGACGGTAATCGTCGCGTCACTGAATTGCGACAAGCCTAGTTCGATCTCGCGCATTGCCTCCCAGGCGAGATCGTGGGGACGTCCCTCGACCTCCGCTTTCCGACGCAGACGAACGAAATGCAGGTCGACGGTATCGTATACGATTTTCACGTTTGGAAATTGTCGCAGCCAGGCGATGTACTGTTCGCCGACATCGGGTCGACAAACCCACGCGACATCGATCGTCGGGAACAATGCGTTCAAGCGTTGTTCGGGCGATTCGACAGCGTTCGCCCGATGCAGCACTTCGACTCCGAGATCCTGAAGCTCGGCGGTATAGGGCTGGACCGAAGCGTAGCTTCGCGGATGAAAGACGACACGAAATCCCGCGCGCACGAGATGCTCGATGATTCGCCAGAGGCGCAGCGACCCGGCGTCACGATCCGGCATAGGCAAGTTCGCATCAATGATCAACACGCTCGGCTTGCGATAATGTCGCCGCGCGGCACGATAAACGTTTTCGGCACCATTCTCGTAATGATCCGAACGAAGTACCTCGCGCCATTTTTCTTCGAAACGTGGCGCATTGCGAGCTTGAAACGCTTTCACCCCGGCGTCGAGTGTCGTGCCCGAACTCAGCCCCTCGAAATGCGTCACGATCGACCGTGGCTGGTACACGACTTTGAATCCTGCATTCCGAATCGCCATACAGAGGTCGGCATCTTCATAATACGCGGGGGCATAGCGCGCATCGAATCCGCCGCCGATCGCCCGTAAGACGTCGCTGCGAACGAGAAGCGAGGCCGCAGAACAATAATCGACCTCCCGTACGAAATTGAACGCGGGATCGTTCGCATTACCGGCACGGCCGACGTTCCAACCGGAGCCGTCGCGCCAGAGGATACTGCCCGCTTCTTGCAGCGACCCGTCCGGATAGACGAGTTTCGAGCCCACGGCTCCGATGCGAGAGTCCGCCTCCGCGGTCGTTACGAGATGGTCGAGCCATGCGTCGTGCACGACCGTGTCGTTGTTGAGCAGTGCGACATACTTGCCGCGGGCGATTGCGAGCGCACGGTTGCAAGAATGCAAGAACCCGAGATTGCTCGCGTTACGGATGACAGTGATGCCGGGAATCTGCGCGAGGGCCGCCGTCGTTTCATCGCGCGACGCGTCGTCGACGACGACCACTTCTACCGTCAACGTCTCGGGCCATGTGTCGGCGATCGATTTGAGACATCGCATCGTTACGTCCGTCTGTTCGAAAGCCGGGATGACGACCGTCACCATCGGGTCGTGTACCGGCAAAACATTTGCTACGCGGTGCGAAAACGCTTCGGCCACGTCTGCATATACGATCGGTGCTTGCGGAGGTAACAATTGCAATGCGGCGGAGATCGCGGACGTTTCGTCCCGGACCAGCGGAAAGATATGAGACGGAGAACCAAAACCTGCTAGCGAGCGCAGCATGACCGAAAGGGCGCGCAATCGGGCGAACTTGCTTCGTTCTAGCGCACGATAACCGGAATGAAGACGTTCGAGGTCGGCGCGGAGTTGATTCACTTCGACGCTCACCGCGGCAATGCGACGACGGCTTGCGACGAGGTCCAAGCCATCGGGAGATTCGTTTAACGCCGAACCGCGCTCCCCAACCTCTGCCATCGCGTTCGGTCCATCGATATCCAAGATTGCGGAGATTTGCCAGCGTGGAGCCCCAGTCCCGTCGTCGAAGGAAGCCACACGCCTTATGCGGATTGCATTCACTCAATGATAAGCTTCGCGCGAGCAAGCGATCCGGCTGCGGCAATTCTGATTCTGGTGCAAACCGATACAGATCGAGTGCTGGGCTGCCTGGCGTCGATCGCGGCGAGCGCACCGGCCCCGGGGAGCTTTGAGATCGCGATTCTCGCAAACGGCGCCGACGCGGTCGTCGCACAGACGTTGCGACGGTTCACACGGGGCGTCGACGTCTATCACTCTCCCGTCAATTTAGGCTTCTGCGGCGGTTGTAATTATCTCGCATCGCGGACCCGAGCACCGAACGTCGTTTTCCTCAATGACGACACGACGGTCGAGCCCGGATGGCTCGACGCGTTGCTCGCGGCTGCAAGCGAACGGCCCGACGCTGCAGCGATCGGAGGTCGAATCCTTTTCACGGACGGCAGCCTGGCCGAGGCCGGTTCGGTAATCTTCTCGGACGGATCGACGGCCGGCGTGGGGCGCGGTTTACCGGCCGGATCGACACGTTTCAACTTTCGCCGCCGGATCGATTATTGCTCCGCTAATTCTTTGCTCGTGCGGCGCGATGACTTCCAAATGGTTGGCGGATTCGATGAAGCGTATTATCCGGCGTATTATGAGGATGCCGACCTAGCATTGAAGCTCGCGCGGCGCGACCGCCACGTCCTCTACGAACCGAAGGCGCGTATTCGGCACGTCGAGTCGGCTTCGACGGCGCCAGACTTTCGCGCGTTTCTGTTTCGGCGCAATCGCCAAATTTTTGCCGATCGCTGGCGCGACGAGCTGGCGCGGCGAGTTGCGAGCGGCGGCGTTGGATCGATCGCCGCCGCAATCCATCTCGCGCGCGGCTATCCGCGTCGGGTATTGATCGTCGACGACCGCCTGCCTTCGCCCGGTTTAGGCTCGGGCTACGGACGAATGTTCGATGTCGTACAAGAGCTCAGCAGCGCAGGGGTCGCCGTATCTTATTTCCCGACGGCGACGACGAGCGGCGACCATTCCCGTCTCGACAGCCTCGGTATCGAATGCCTGCGCGACACTTCGCTCGCAAAACATCTTGCCGATCCGACTCGCTTCTACGACGCGGTCGTCATCTCTCGCCCGCATAACTTTGCAATAGCCGCTCCGGAACTAGCGCGTCACGCGCCACACACGGCATTGATTTACGACGTCGAAGCGCTCTTCCACCGCCGGCTGAAATTGCAACGAGCATTCGTGTCGGCGGACGCCCTTCCAGAAATCGATGCAGATATCGCGAGTTTTGCAGCGCAAGAACGATCGATCGCAGCATCCGTCGACCGTCTGACCTGCATTTCGAACGAAGAGCTATCGGCGCTGCGCGAAATCCCGGAGTGTGCACCGCTCGATTTTATGCCGCCGCTCGTCGGCGGAGCACGTTTCGACGCTCGCCCATTCGAGCGCCGCGAAGGTCTCGCGTTCGTTGCATCGTGGCTCGCCGGGCCGAATGCACCGAACGTCGACGCGCTTCGCTTTTTCGTCGACGACATATTACCGCTCGTGCTCGAAAGATATCCGCTGACGCAGCTCTACGTGACCGGCGGCGATGCACCGGACTACGTGCGCGCCCTCGCTTCACGCAACGTGCGTATTCTCGGATACGTCGACGACTTGCGCGACCTCTACGGCCGCGTCGTCGCGACGGTCTCGCCGCTTCGGTTCGGGGCCGGCGTAAAAATCAAAACGATCGAATCGCTCCAATACGGTACGCCCGTCGTCGCGACGAGGGTCGGCGCGGAGGGACTCGATTTCACCGGCCATCCCGATGCGATTGACGTCGAGAACGAAGCTGCGGCATTTGCGGACAAGATCCTAAAACTGCTCGGTCAGCGAGGACATTGGGAAAAACGACGTCAAGCGATTCGCGCCGTCGTCGCGGCATGGGAGAAGGCTCGAGGCCCCCGATGGGTCGAGACGATCGACCGGGCTATCGCGTCCCGACTTAAGCGGTCTACCGGCTAACGCGCCCTAGCGCGTCTCGCATCATTTCCAGCGCTCCGGCGAGTTCATCTCGCTCTCGGGTCACTCGCGCCAGATCGTTGCGGTCTCGTTCCGCATCGGCCGCAACGCGCTCGAGTTCTTCGCCGCGCCGCTCGAGTTCGGCATTGCGCTCGCGTAACTCCGCAACGAACGCATCTTTCACCGAGAGCGCCATTCGCATGTAATGCAATTCTTCGGCGGCGGCCTCGAGTTCGGCTATCGATCGCCGAACGGCATTATGCAGTACTTCAGGTGAGTCTTCCGTGCTCACGCGCGATTACCCGAGCGAGTGTGGGCGGCTGACTCACGTTCCCGGCTACACGCGGCCATGCGATCGTTCAAAGTCGCGAGATCGTCCAAAATCGACGATCGCAGCAGAGGGGCGGAGTCGATAGCAGCCTTCGGTTCGCGCCGGATGCTCAAAAACTCGCGTTCCAACTTTTGATAAGCATCTTCGAGCGCGAGGAGTTCGCGTTCGGCCTTTGCGATACGAGCGGTGGTCATTGCGAACACATCTTCACCTTCGATTCCGCCGATCGCCGTAGGGCATTGCGGCAAAGCCTCGTTACTGCATAATGCCACGAAATACGTGAAGAAACGCTGCGGCTCCGACGGTAGGCCACGATCGAGACGCGCTTCTCCCGGTCGTTGCGCGATCGGCTGGATCGTGGAGAGCAATTCGACGCGCTGCCCGTAAATGGCGACGTTTACGAAGCGCTCGACCAACAACGTGCGAAATTCTTCGAGGTAGAGTTCCCGAACGTGAAACGGGTTGTGATGATCGGCCAAATCGGCATAGACGAGCTTGTTCGGCGATGACATCACGAGCAAACCGCCGGGCCGCAAGACGCGCACGATTTCGTCGAGCATTTCCGCCTGATTCGAAACGTGCTCGATCGTCTCGAAAGAAACGGCAGCGTCGAAACGCGCGTCGCTAAGGGGCAACGACGAGCAATCGGATACGATGAACTCGACGCCGGGACGGCCATAGGTCGCATACGCATGATCGATCGACGCACCATCGATGTCGACTCCGACGACCGAGCGCGCAGTGCCCGCAAGAATATTGCTGCCGTACCCCTCGCCGCACGCGATGTCGAGCACGTGCATTCCGCTCACGAGCGAGGCGGCCAGACGATAGCGGTGCATGTGTTCGAGTTCTATCGCGCCCTTAACGCCTGGGACATATCGTTCGCCCGTAAACTCCATGGTCAGACCGCCTCCAGCTCCCGCACCGCACTCGCGTTGAAGTACGATGCCTGCGGGTGGTGCACGACGATCGCGGCCGTCGACTGCTCGGGGATGATCTGAAACGCTTCCGAAAGTTCCGCATCGATCGCGCGCTCCACGTCGAGCAGACGCCAGACGATCGCATGTTGCGAGAGATCGGGACACGCGCCGTAGCCCCACGAGTACCGCTTGCCACGGCCGCTGTCGAGGCCGAGTTCTTTGCGAATGCGCGCGTGCGTGTGCTCGGCGAGCGCTTCCGCCGATTGCACGCTGAAGCCGTGTAAGAAGTACGACTCGCTGTAATCCCCCTTCGCTTGCAGCGCGTCGGTAAGTTCCGAGACGTCGCGGCCGACCGTCACGACCTGCAGCGCGACCACGTCGAGCCCACGGCCTTCTTCGGGCTCGCGATAGTAATCCGCGAGACACAGATGCTCGCCGCCGGCTTGCCGCGTGAACGGGAAACGCGCGATCTCACGCGTCGCGTCCTTCGGATCGTACACGATCACATCGTCGCCGAGACCGGCCGCCGGGAAGTAGCCGTACACCACGCGCGGCTGCAGCACGATCTCGCGCTTCGCACGCTCCTGATAGCTCAGCAAACGCGGCGCGAATTCTTCGCGGACCGTCTTCTCCCACGCTTCACCCTTGAGGTTCGCACCGCCCCACGAAAGCCGGTACAGACTCTTAAGATCGAAGTGCGCCCAGAGTTCGTTGGGCTCGACGAACTCGATCGCGCGCACGCCGAAGAACGGAGGCTTCGGCGCTTCGACCTGCGAGAGGTGTTCGCGCGCGGACTTGCCCGAGGTCGGGCGATGCGTGACGGCCGTCGCCGCTTTCGCTCGCGCCGCTTCGGCTTGCTCGCGCATGCCGGTCACGAATCGCTCGCGAGCATCCTCGCCGGCCATCAGCGCTTCCATGATGTCGAGGCCTTCGAAGGCGTCCTTCGCGTAGTAGACGCCGCCGTCGAAATACCGCTTGCCTTCATCGAGAAACGCGATGCGTCGGCCGAAGTCGCGGTTGATCGCGGCACCGCCGACGAGGATCGGAAACGACAGTTTGCGCGAGTCTTGCTCGGAGACGCAAATGGGCATCTGCTTCGACGTCGAGACCAGCAGCGCGGAAAGCCCGATCGCGTCGGCGTCCACCTCGATCGCCTTCTCGAGAATCGTGTTCATCGGCACCTGTTTGCCCAGGTCGTGCACGGTGTAGCCGTTGTTCGAGAGGATCGTATTGACGAGGTTCTTGCCGATGTCGTGCACGTCGCCGAACACGGTCGCGAGCACGACCACGCCTTTGCTCGTGCCTTCCTTCTTCTCGAGGAACTGTTCGAGGTGCGCGACGGCCTTTTTCATCACTTCGGCCGACTGCAGCACGAAGGGCAGGATGAGTTCGCCCGCGCCGAATCTATCGCCGACTTCTTTCATCGCGGGCAGCAGCACGTTGTTGAGCACGTCGACGGGATCGCGACGCAGCAACACGTCGTCGATCTTCGCTTCGATGCCGTCTTTGCGACGGCGCAGGATCGCGCTATGGATGCGCTGTTCCATCGTCATGTCCGCTTCGTCGTCGACGGCGCTCTCGGTTTTCGACGACGTGCCGTGCGCCTCGTAATGCTCGATCAGACGCTGTAGTGCGTCCGGGCGTTTGTGGAAGACGAGATCGTCGCAGAGTTCGCGTTCGACCGCGTTCATCTCGCCGTACGGCGTGATCTCTTTCGCGTGCACGAGCGCCATGTCGAGCCCGGCCTGGACGCAGTGATGCAGCATGACGGAATTGAGCGCCGCACGCGCCGCGGGTTTGAGACCGAACGACACGTTCGAGACGCCGAGCGACGTCAGGACGTTCGGATAGCGTTCTTTGATCAGGCGGATGCCGTCGATCGTCTCGATCGCCGAGCGGTCGAATTCCGGGTCGCCCGTTGCGAGCGTGAACGTGAGATCGTCGAAGATCAACGCGCCTTCGGGAATGCCGTACTCGCGCACGACGATGTCGTAGATGCGCTCGGCGACCTCGAGTTTGCGCTCGGCCGTCTTCGCCATGCCGGTCTCGTCGATCGTGAGCGCCACGATCGCGGCACCGCTCTCTTTGACGAGCGGCAGCACGACGTCGATCTTCTCGCGGCCGTTCTCGAGATTCACGGAGTTCACGATCGCACGGCCCGCATAGATCTTCAGTGCCGCTTCCATCACCTTCGGCTCCGTCGAATCGATCATCAGCGGCGCTTCGACCGACTGTGCGAGGCGCTTGACGATCGTCGCCATCTGCACGTCTTCATCGGTGCGTTCGGTGAGCGCCGTACAGATGTCGAGCACGTGCGCGCCGCCTTCGACCTGCTCGCGGCCCACGAGCATCACCGCATCGTAATCGTCTTCGAGCAACAGGCGCTTCATGCGTCGCGAGCCTTGCGCGTTGATGCGCTCGCCGACGAGCAGCACGCTGCCGTCTTGTTTGAGCGCGGTCGCCGTCATCGCCGACGCCACGAACTGCAGCGGTTTGGGCTCGGGCGTGCGGCCGCGCAATCCCGCGACGGCAGCAACGAACGCGGTGATGTGCGCGGGCGTCGTCCCGCAACAGCCGCCGATCGCGTTGACGCCGAAGTCGCGCACGAACGCGCGCAGCTCGCGCGACATCTCTTCGGGCCGTTCGGGATAGATCGTTTCGCCTTTGGGGCCCATCAGCGGCAAGCCCGCATTGGGAATGACCGACACGAAACAGCGCGAGTTCTCGACGAGATAGCGGACGGCGTCGCGCATGTGCGTCGGGCCCGTCGAACAGTTGAGGCCGATGACGTCGATCGCGAGCGCGTCGAGAGTGGCGGTCACCGCGCGGATGTCGGTGCCCAGCAACATGCGGCCCGTGACGTCGAGCGTGGCCTGCGCCTGAATCGGCACCTCGCGCAGACCGCGCGCGAACTCCCGCGTGATGCCGGCGATGGCCGCTTTCATCTCTAGTAAATCTTGGCTCGTCTCGAGCAAGAGCAGATCCACGCCGCCGGCCACGAGACTACGCGCCTGTTCGCCGTAGATGTCGGCGAGTTCGTCGAAGGTAATTTTCGAGAGCGATGGATCGGACGACGAGATGAGCATCCCCGTCGGCCCGAGCGATCCCGCGACGTAGCGCGGCTTCTCCGGTGTCGAGTAGGCATCGCACGCGGCCCGCGCGATTGCGGCCGCCTGGAAATTCACTTCTTCCGTGCGCTCGCCCAGGCCGTATTCGTCGAGCTTGAGGCGCGAAGCCGTGAACGAGTCGGTCTCGACGACGTCGGCCCCCGCGGCCAGGTACGCATCGTGGACGCCGCGGATGACGTCGGGCCGCGAGAGCACGAGCGCCTCCATGCACCCCTGGTACCGCACGCCGCCGAAGTCGTCCGGGCCGAGCTCGAGGTCCATGAGCATCGTGCCCATCGCGCCGTCGAACACGAGAACGCGTTTGGCCAGAGCCTCGAGATACGATTCCATGCGGACTTCTTCTCCGTAAAGCGGTCGTACCCGACGCGCCTGTTGTCCAATCGATCAAATTTCGACCATAATGGACACTAAGCTTTATGACTTATCCACAAGCGCGGTTGGCGGCGTTGGAACGAGCGGCGCTCCAGGCCCGCGATGATCTCGGCTCCAACTTTCCGGCGCGCGTCGCACTCGCTTCGACGGGCTTAGACGTCGAGGAAGTCTATTGCTCGATGCGGTTGGCAGAATCGCCGCTCTCGAAGCCGGACGTCGACGCCTTGGTTCGTCGCGGCGTCGCGG
>CAZZUZ010000010.1:0-20027 GCA_964657315.1 Vulcanimicrobiota bacterium | reverse complement strand
TATTGGAACAGGCCAGTGCCCGCCGGCTTCCGTGCATCATCTTTACCGCCAGCGGTGGAGCCCGCATGGAAGAGGGTATGCTCGCGCTCATGCAGATGGCGAAGACGTCGCTCGCCGTCGAACGCTTCATGAGCGACGGCAACCCGTACATCACCGTGCTGACCGACCCGACGACGGGCGGCGTGTCCGCCTCGTTCGCCTTTCAGAGCGACATCATCATCGCCGAATCGCGTGCGTCGATCGGCTTCGCCGGCCGTCGCGTGATCGAACAGACGTTGCGGCAGAAGTTGCCCGATAATTTCCAAACCGCCGAATTTCTGCTCGAAAAGGGCGCGATCGATCTCGTGGTCCCGCGCCCCGACGTCCGCAATACGCTCGTGCGCATCCTCGATTACGCCGTGGACCGCAAGCGCGCGCGCCCGGTGCTCAAAGCCGTCCCCGAATTCGCGATCGGAACCGTATCTTGAATCTCATCGTCGAGCGCGAGAAAGGTCTGTTGACCGAACTCGAAACGCGCATCGCTTCGCTGCGCGAACGTCAGGACGGATCCTCCGACGACGTGCGTGCCCTCGAAGCGAAATATTACGAACTGCTCCAGGATCTCTTCGGCCACCTCACGCCGTGGGAACGCGTCAACATGGCGCGCCATCCGCGCCGTCCGCTGTCGCTCGACTATCTCGCGCAATTCGATGCGTTCGACGAACTGCACGGCGACCGGCACTTCCGCGACGATCACGCGCTCGTCGGCGGCTTGGCGAAATTGCGCGGCCGGCGCGTGATGGTGATCGCGCAGCAGAAGGGCCGCGATACCAAGGAGAACATCAAGCGGAATTTCGGAATGGTCTCGCCGGAAGGCTATCGCAAGGCCAACCGTTTGATGCAGCTCGCGGTACGGTTCGGATTGCCGATCGTCACGCTCGTCGACACCTCGGGTGCCGACCCCGGCATCGCATCGGAGGAACACGCTCAGTCGGAAGCGATCGCGCAGTGTCTGGTCACGCTCGCGAAAGTCTCCGTGCCCGTGGTCGCGACCATCATCGGCGAAGGCGGGTCGGGCGGTGCGCTCGCGATCGCGCTCGCCGACACCGTGATCATGGCCGAGAATTCGGTCTATTCGGTGGCGTCGCCGGAAGGCTGCGCGGCGATTCTCTGGGGCGACTCTTCCCGCGCTTCGGAAGCGGCGGAGCGTCTCAAGCTCACGAGCGAAGATCTCAAAGGCTTCGGCATCGTCGACCGCATCCTGGCGGAGCCGCTCGGCGGCGCGCATCGCGATGCGGAAGCGTTCGTCGCACGCACGCTCGACGCGATCGACGAAGAAGTCACGGCGCTCTCACAGCGCACCGCAGCCGAACTGCACGAACATCGCTATCGCCGATTCCGCAAGATCGGCGAATGGGAGCACGGCTCGGCCGGGCTCGTGGCTGCCTCGGCGCCATGAGTTCCGCCCGCCGGATGACTCCCCGGGCCGTCGCACGAGGCGCGGGTCGCGCCGCGACCGCGCTGCTCGTGGCCGGAGTCGTCGCGCTGTGCGGGCTGCAGTTCGAACAAATTCTTGCTAAGAACGTCGCGCTCGCGCATCAGTTGAACGCGTCGCGCGAGCGCTCGCAGGAGCTCGAGCGGCACATACGCGATCAGCAACGAGCGATCGTTCGGCTCGGTTCGCCCGGCGGTGCGATTCCCGAAATCCACGACGAACTCCAGCTCGTCGGGCCGCACGAAGAAGTCATCTACCTGCGCGGAGCCGAGCGCGCGACGCCGGAGCCGGATTGGAACGCTCCCTGATCCGCAGCATGCGCGGTACGATCATCAGCACGCACGAGTACGGCGCGACGGCGCGGCTCGAGGACGGAACGCTCGCGGCGATCGGCGCCGGCGAATTCGCGCTCCATCGCCCGACCTACGTCGCGAGCCGGAGCGGCCGCAAGCCGATCGAACTGAGCGTCGAGCGTTTCGGGCGCCACGCGAGCGCCACGCTCGTCACCGGCGCGGCCATCGAGCCCGACGACATTCTCGCCGAGCCGCTCTCCGACGAGCAGCGCGAAGAACTGCCGACCAAGACCGACATCGCATTCGAGATGCGGCTCGGCGCCTATCTGCGCGAGACCGAAGCGTGGGCTCCCGCCGACCGGGCGCCGCCGGCCGAGCGGCACTTCATACGAAAGAAGCATCGCGCCGGAGTTTTCGAGGCTCGAAACAAGACGACGTAGAACCTCGGGGCATTGTGAAGACGTCTCCTGACGCCAACCGTATCGAACCGGTGAACGTCCCCGGTTGTTTCGTGCGCATCCAAGGGACGTACAGCGCGCTGCGCACGGCCGAACAGCGCGTCGCCGATTTCATCCTCAAGCACGCCGAAGACTTGATCTATCTCACCGTCACCGAACTCGCCGAGCGGACGCAGACGAGCGAATCGACCGTCGTGCGCTTATGCCAAAAAATCGGCTACAAGGGGTATCAGGAATTCAAGATCATGCTCGCGCGCGATCTGGTCGGGCCGACCGAAACGGTCTACGAAGAGATCGGCCCGGGCGACGCGATCGAGGCACTCAAGGCGAAGATCTTCCAGGCGAACGCGCAGGCGCTCAAGGATACGATGGAAGTGCTCTCCGACGAGGAACTCGGCCGCGCGGTCGACGCCATCGCGAAAGCCCGCCGGGTCGAGATCTACGGCATCGGCGGCAGCGCGCCGCTCGCGCTCGATACGTATCACAAATTCATGAAGCTCGGCGTCGACGCGGTCTGGCAGAGCGATAGCGATTTGATGGCGATGTCGTCGTCGCTGCTGCACGCCGGCGACGTCGCGCTCGGCATCTCGCACACGGGCGCCTCGCGCGATGTCTGCGACGCGATGGAAAACGCGCAAAACGGCGGCGCGACGACGATCTGCGTGACGCATCGCGCGACATCGCCGATCACGAAGGTTTCGAACATCAAATTGTTCACCGCCGCCAAGGAGACCGGCTTCGGCTCCGACGCGACTTCGAGCCGCATCGCGCAGCTCACGATCATCGACACGCTCTTCGCCGGCATCGCGAACGCCGATTACGATCGTGCTCTCTTCAACATCAAGAAGACGCGCGAAGCCTCGGCTGGCAAGCGCTACTGACCGCGGCGTCTCTAAAACCTGTGTCAGTACGTCCGCGCTGAGCATGTGATCGCGCGGACGAGTGCGCATATACGGCGCACGCGACGCGTGTAACGCCGCGCGTTTGCGCGTTCTCTTTTCGCACGGAGCGTTAGCGCTATGCAAAAACTTGCCGTCATCTCGCTCGGCACCAATACGATCCGCATGCTGCTCGTTCGCAAGGACGGGGCGCACGTGGAACAGCTCGAGCACATGCAGACCGGCACGCGTCTGGGCGAAGGACTCGACGATGGCGGATCGCTCGCGCCGGCCGCAAAGATGCGGACGCTCGTCGCCGTAACCGAATTCGCGATGCACGTGCGCGCGCACGAGGCGCAACTCTCGGTCATCGCGACCAGCGCCATGCGGCGCGCGAGCGACGCGGCGGAGTTCGCCGAAGACGTCTACGCCGCGACCGGTGCGAAGCTCGAGATCCTCGACGGCGAAACCGAGGCGATCGCGAGCTTCCGCGGTGCGACGCACGGCGCCCCGCGCGACGGCGCGCGCGTGGCCGTGCTCGACATCGGTGGCGGCAGCACGGAGTGCGCCGTGGGTCGCGACGATTTTCTCGAAGACGCGCGCTCGATCGAAATCGGCTCGGTGCGTCTGACGGAGCGCTTCCCCGGCCTCGGCGGCAATGCGTCGTACGACGCGGCGCGCGAGGCCGCCGTCGAGGCGCGCGCGCAACTGCGCATTCTGCTCGCGCCCATCGCGGAACTCGCGCCGGTCGATCGCGTCGTCGCCGTTGCGGGCACGGCGCTGACGATCGGCGCCGTCGTGTTCGGATCGCACGTTTCCGAAGTCTCGCGTCTGGCGCTCACGCGTGAGACGGTCGAGGGAACCGTGGATCGTTTACTCTCGCTGCCGCTCGAGCAGCGGCGCGCGCTGCCGGGAATGTTGCCACAGCGCGCGGACGTACTCGCGGCGGGGGGCATCATCTTGTCGGAAACGCTCGGCCTGCTCGGGGTCAATTCGGTGTTTCTCGAGTCCGACGATTTGTTGCTCGGATATCTTTTATGGGACGGCCGGGGGTCGAACCCGGATGCCCGCGAGGGCGGCAAATTTTAAGTCTGCTGTGTCTGCCGATTCCACCACCGTCCCAGGCCGGTGCCGCGACGATAGTTTGAACGCGAGCCGGCTCGGACCCGCCGGCGGCGTTTCGGAAAAAAGCACCCGAAATTCGAAAGATTTGTGGCAGAGTGCGACTTTTGCGCGCAGGGACGTGCGCCGGAGCCACGCAATCGAAGTGAGTTTGCCCCTCTCACATCCCACCCGATTCGCCTAGCCGGAGGCTCCGTCAGCGTTTGAAAATCGTCGTTACCGTCAAGCTCGTTCCCGATACCAACGCGGAGAAGCGCATCGATCCCGCCACCAAGCGCCTCGTGCGCTCGGGCGTGCCGACCGTGATCAATCCCTTCGATGAATACGCGCTCGAGGCGGCGTTGCAACTCAAAGAAAAGCTCGGCGCGGACACCACCGTTACGGTCCTCACGCTCGGCGCCGACACCGGCAAAGAAGTCGTCCGCAAAGCGCTCGCGATGGGCGCGGACGACGCTTACATCATCAGCGACGCGGGCTTCGAAGGTTCCGACGTTTGGGTGACGGGCAAGACGCTCGCGGCCGCCATCAAAAAGCAAGGCTTCGATCTCGTGATCACGGGCGGCCTCGCCGAAGACGGGAACACGGGCGGCGTCACGGGCGCGCTCGCCGAGTATTTGGGCGTCCCGGGTCTCACGAACGCGGCGAAGATCGAAATCGCCGACGGCAAGATCAAAGTGGAACGTGAAACCGACAGCGGCCATCAGACGGTGTCCGCACCGCTGCCCGCCGTGCTGATGGTGACGATGGGCGTCGGCGAGCCGCGTTATCCGGCACTCAAAGGCATCATGGGCGCCAAGAAAAAGCCGATCAACGTCTGGGCCGCGACCGAACTCGCGCTCGATCATCCGATCGGCACCGATGGCGCGAAGACCGAACTCACGGGCGTTTCCAAGCCGACGGAACGCAGCAAAGGCCAGACCGTGGTTGCCGAGGACGGCACGCACGGCGCCAAAGTCATCTTCGATTTCCTCAAGGAGCGCAAGCTCGTCTAATGCAGAACGTCATCGTCTTCATCGAGCACAAGCACGGCTCGACGCGCAAAGTCAGCTACGAACTCGCGACCGAAGCGCGCGCGATCGCCGATAAACTGGGCGGCAAAGCGCACGCCGTCGTCGTCGGCCCGGGTTCGACCACCCTCGCGGAAACGCTCAAGACGTATCCGCTCGATGCGGTCCACGTCAACGATGACGCCGACGTCGAGAAATTCTTGCTCGATCCGATCGTCGATTACATCGAAGCCGCAGCCAAGGCCGTCGGTCCGTCGGTCATCCTCTTTCCGAACACGATGCAGGGCCGCGATCTCGCGGGCCGCATCGCGGCGCGTCTCGATGCCGGACTCACCTCCGACGTCACCGCGATCGCGGTCGAGGGCGGTAACGTCGACTGCACGTCGCCGAAGCTCGGCGGCACGCAAGTGACGACCTGCCGCTACAAAAAGAGCGAGTACGGCGTGATGACCGTCCGTCCGAACGCGTTCGCGGCAACGGCCGGCGGCGCGGGCGCCGCGGTCTCGACGCTCGAAAAACCGGCCGGCAAGACGTATCTCATGGTCATCGAGAGCGAAGCGGAAGAAGTGTCGAACGAGATGGGTCTCGAGGAAGCACCGGCCGTCATCGCCGGCGGCCGCGGCCTCGGCGGCCCCGAGCCGTTCGAAACGCTGCTCAAGCCGCTCGCGAAGGCGCTCGGCGGAACCGTCGGCGCGTCGCGCGCCGCGGCGGATGCCGGCTGGGTTCCCTACAGCTTGCAGATCGGTCAGACCGGTAAGACGATCAGTCCGAATCTCTATATCGGCGTCGGGATCTCGGGCGCGATCCAGCACAAGGTCGGTATGCGCACCTCGGGGACGATCGTCGCAATCAACAAAGACGGTTCGGTGCCGATCGCAGAATTCGCCGACCTCCTCGTCGTAGGCGACGCGTTCGAGATCGTACCGAAACTAACCGAACACCTAAATTCGAATTAGAACGGAACGCTCTCCAATGCGGCTTCGCTCGTAAAGTTTAAAGGGTCCTCATGAAGTTCGAGTCACGTTTTCTCTTCGGTGCCGTGCTCGCGGCGAGCGTTACGTTTGCGACCGCGCAGGGTGTGCTTGCGGCGAAGAAGGGGCCCGACGCTTCGCCCTCGCCCGCGACCTCGGGGTCGCCCGGTCCGTTGCCGACGGCAACGCCGGAACCCGCCGACGTGGCCATTCCGCGTTTGGAAGCGAAGATCAAAGCGAACCCCAGTGACAAGGATTCACTCCAGGAGCTCGCGGGTTACTATCTCGCGGTCGGCAAGCCCGATCAGGCGCTCGCGCTCTCGCAGCGTCTGTTGACCCTCGGTGCCAAGACGGCGCAGGTGTATTACCTCGACGGCGTCGCGAATCAGACGCTCGGCCGCATCAAGGACGCGACGTCCGATTTCGAGGCGGCGACGACGCAGGAGCCGACCAACGCGCAGATCCTGCTCACGCTGACCAATCTCTACCTGCAAACCAATCGCGCGGCCGACGCCGAGCGCATTGCCAAACGCGCGACGACGTTCAATTCGAGCGACAAACGCGTGTTCGAGAACTACGGCTTGGTGCTCGGCCAAGAAGGCAAGTACGACGACGCGCGCGCGCAGTTCGAACAGGCGTCGAAGCTCGATCCCAAAGACACGCAGCCGATCATCCTCGAAGCGCGGTCTTACGTGTCGCAAAAAGCGTTCGCGCTCGCGGCGACCGACTTCGATCGCGCGCTCGCGATCGATCCCAAGAGCCCCGACGCCCTGCTCGGCAAGGCGACGCTTCAGGCCAACGGTCACCAGGTCAAAGATTCGATCGGAACCTTCGAGCAGCTTCTCGCCGTCGAGCCGACCGACGACGCGAAAGCGGCCGTGCTCGTGCAAGAATATTCGGTCTACCGCGATGAGAAGATGTACGACGAGGCCGTCGCCGTTCTCAAGCGCGGCGAACAAGCCTATCCGAACGCCGCCGCCGTCCACATCGCGTACGGCGATTACGACGTTTCGATCGGCAAAGATCAAGCTGCGGGCGAGAACGAGTGGAAGACGGCCCTCGGTCCCAAGCGCGACAATCCCGAAGCTTTGGGCCGTCTCGCGCAACTCTCGATGGCGCAGAACAAGCCGTCGGACGGCATCGGATATCTCGTGCGTCTCACCGAAGTGACTCCCGACGATCCGCGCGCGTGGCTCACGCTCGCGCAGGTGCAGGCCCAACAGCGTAAGTTTCCCGATGCGCGCAAGAGCTTCCAAAACGCGTTCTCGCTCGAGCACACGCCGCAGTCGCTCGCCGGTCTCGGCAGTGTCGATCTGGAGCTGAAGAATTTCCGCGAATGCCAGCAAGTGTTCTCCGCGATCGATCGCGGCGCGCCGGACGTGTTCCGCACGCAGCCGCAGCTGCTCTACGTCTACGGCAAGTGCGCGCAGGGCAACGGCGACAAGTCGACCGCGTACAACGCCTACAATCGCTTCAAACCGTTCGTCAAGCCGGGCTCCGCACTCGATAAGGAACTCAAGGAATCGCTCGTCGCGGTCTCTCCGGCGAAGAAGAAGTAAGCCGGCTCGCGAGATGATCGTCGTTTACGACGAACTCTACACCGAGCATCTGCGCGCGATCGATCATCCGGAATCGCCCGATCGCGTCGCTCACGTCGCAGATCATCTGCGAAAGAACGGGCTCTTCGGCCGGCGGGCGGCCGCACGCGATGCGAGCGACGCCGAAATCGAGCGCGTACATCCGCGCGCCTATCTCGAACGCGTAAAACGCGACGTCGCCGCCGTCGGTTCGCGTGCCGGATATCTCTCGACGGGCGACACCGTGATCGACGAGTCTTCGCTCTCGGTCGCGCGGCGCGCGGCCGGCGGTGCGATTGCGGCCGTCGAGCGCGCCGCGGCGGACGGCTGCGCGACCTTCGCGCTCGTGCGACCGCCCGGCCATCATGCCGAGCCCGCGCGCGGAATGGGGTTCTGCGTGTTCGGAAATGCGGCCGTCGCCGCGCGCGCCTTCGTTGCCGAACGCGGCGGACGCGCGCTGGTAGTCGATTTCGACTACCATCACGGCAACGGCACGCAGGCGAGCGCGGGCGAGGGCGTCTCCTTCGTATCGACGCACGCATACCCCGCGTATCCCGGTAGCGGCGCCGCCGGCGACCAGCGCTTCGATGCCGCCGGAGCCGTCGTCAACGTTCCGCTGCCGGCACACGGCTACGGCACGGAGCCGTTCGTCGCTACGTGGCAGCGGCTGCTGCCGGCCGTAGCGGCGCGCGTCAAGCCCGACGTCATCGTCGTGAGCGCCGGCTATGATTTCGCCGCCAGTGATCCGGTCGGCGATCTCGGCGTCGACGGTCCGCTCGCATCGGCCGAACTCGCGCGCACGATTCGCGACGTCGCACAGACTTACGCAAACGGCCGCGTCGCTTATTGCCTCGAGGGCGGCTACGACGTCGGGACGCTCGCGCGCTCGATCGAAGCGACGATTCGGTCGCACGACGGCGACGCGCCCGCGCGACATAAGGGCGATCCGGCGTCCATTCCGCAGCGGCAGCGCGCCATTCTCGACACGATCGACGCATGGCAAACGTAGCCGTTCTCATCGCGCGTGCGGCGATCGGCGCGCTGCTCGTCTTCGCGGGCGTGCTCAAGGCGCACGACGGCCCTAGCGCGACCGCGCTCTCGATCGCGGCCTATCGCATTTTGCCGTCGTTTCCGGTGAAGTTTCTCGGCATCGTGCTGCCATATTTCGAGATCTTTCTCGGTGCGTATCTCGTGCTCGGACTCTTCACGCGTATCGCAGCTTGGGTCGCAACGGCACAGTTCGCGCTCTTCGCCGCGGCAGTCGCATCGCTCGTCATACGCAATCTGCCCGCCGATTGCGGATGCTTCGGTTCGAGCATACCCACACCGCCGTCGTGGGGGCACGTCGCCGGCGACGTGGCACTCGCGGCCGTCAGCGCGGCCGTAGCCTATTTCGCTCCCGGTGCGTTTGCCGTCGACAATCGCCTCGGTGGGGATGGTGCCGTTCTCGCAGAAGCGTCGGAGACGTCATGAGTCGCCAGATCATCACCACGAAGCGTTCGCCGGCCGCCGAGAATCGCCGCAAAATCATCCTGTTCGGGTCGATCGCGATGGTCGCGATCCTGCTCATCGTCGCGCTCGCTCTCGCGAACCGCGTGCCGGAGACGGCGTCGACCGCGCCGATCGATTCGAAGATCAAGGTCGGCGATGCGGCCCCCGATTTCACGGTCTCGTCGACGGGCGGTCCCTTCACGCTCTCGACGTCGTCCGGCCGCCCGACGATGCTCGAAGTTTTTGCGACTTGGTGCCCGCACTGTCAGCGCGAGGCACCGATCATCTCGCGCCTGGCCGCGGAGTTCAAGGGCCGCGTCAACGTCGTCGGCGTCGACGGGAGCCCGTATGCGATCGACGAGTCGTCGCCCGAAACGCAGAACGACGTCGTGAATTGGGCCGATAAATTCGGCGCGACGTATCCCGTCGCGTACGATCAGAATCTCGACGTCGCGCACAAGTATTTGCAGGGTGGTTTTCCGACGGTCGTACTGATCGGCACGGACGGCAAGGTGCAGTCCATTCGCAGCGGCGAGATGCCGCCGAGCGACATCGAGACCGCACTGAACGCCATGCTCTCGGGGAAGAAGCCCGATCCGAAACTCGGCCTCAAAGGCTAGACGCCGCGCTGTGGGCGCCCGATTTTTCGGTGACGATCACGACGGGCGTGCGCTTTCGCTTCAACCCCAAAGGTACGACCCGGCCGACGCTGCTCGAGATCTTCCCGACGTGACGTCCGCGCACTCGACCGCCGCATCGACGCCGCGCTCATCGATCAGCGCCCCGACCCGTAGGGGGAAGAAAACCTACGGGACCACGCTCTTCGCGATCGAGATCAGCTCCGGTAGCAGTAAATCGCTAACAAGCGCGAAATGTAGCCCGTGCTCCTTCCAGGTGAGCAGCGTCGTCGGACCTTCCTCGACGTACGTACCGTCGTGTCCCTCGAAGTTCACCGTCTTTGGGCGAAAATTGCCATAGTCGGCGGCCGCATCGGTTGCGTTTTCGAACAGCGAGATCGAGCGCAGCCCATCGCTGTAGAGCAGGTGCATGGTCTTGACGCCCGCGATCGTGTCGACCGCGGCATTTGCCAGCATGAAGCCCTGGGGCAGATCTTTGGGCGTGTACGGTTTGAAGCCGCCGTCTTTGATCACGCGGTCGATGTCGGAGGACGGCATCGAAATCGCGGTACCGTTGACTTGCGTAAAGCCGGCCGGCAGATCGGTCGCGAACACGGCTTCCGGAATCGACGTCGTGTAGCGCAGATCGGCGAAGAGCGTCTGCGCCGCGACCGCGCCGTTGCCGTGATACTCTTCTTTTTTGAGTACCAGATGCGTCTTTGCGTCGAGCCAGACGCGCAGCGCGCGCTCGCCCGTGAACTTGTTGACCAGTTCCACCGACATCGTCGCGTGCTCGGCGACGACGCTCGGGCCGTCGAGTACGGCGCGATAATTCGTGAGCACGCGATCGAAATTGTCCGATGAGGCGACCTGGTCGTCGAGGAGCGGATTGTGCGAGATCGTGACCTTGTTGTGCTTGGTATCGAATTCGTAGACCGACGTGCCGCGCTGAATGATGTAGTCGCCGTACAGCGCGTCGGGGGCGACGTACCAGCGCCGCGTCATCTCGGGCGACCGGTGCTCGATCTTCACGATCGTCGCGACCGCATGGCTCGAACTGAAACGGACGGTCTCGAACTGCCCGACATACGAGACGGACTTCGGAGCGTCCAGGCTCGCGCGCAAAAGCGACGCCGGGTCTGCGGCGTCGCTTGGCTTGGGTACCGGGGTCGAGGCGCCGAGAACGGCGATCGCGCCGAGCGTCCCGATCGCGAGCGATCTAACGAACGGCATCGACCGCTTCGGCGAGCGTAGCGGGAACGGCACTCGTGGTGTCGAGCATCGAGGTTTCGAGAACCGAGGTGGTCGAGGGCTCCGAGAGCAGCGAGCCGTTGGTTTGCGCGGCGTGCGCTTCGAGATAGTACGCGGCATCGACCGTATGCGCGGAGCCGTGTGGCGCGGCGAACCACACGCCCGCGATCAGCGCCGCGGCGACCGGAACGGCGACGATCGGACGCAGCCACGCGGACAGCCGGACCAGCGGCGACGCAGGCATATCGCGGACGCGCTCCCAGACGACGGCCTTGATCGTCGAGGGGAACTCCAACTCTTCTGAGGCGGCGGCGGAACGGAGCGCTTCGCCGAGCGCGATCTCCGTGTCGTAGTAGGCGCGGCAAAGCCCGCAATCGGCGAGGTGCGCGTGGGCAGCGGCGTCTTTTGCCGGCGAGAGCTCGCCGTGGACGAAGTCGGTCAGTTGCTCCGGGGTGAGGTGGTTCATCGTGATTGCTGGGCCCGTTCGATCAGTCGGCGGAGGAGGGCGCGGGCGCGGTGGAGGCGAGATCGGACCGTTCCGATCGAGCATCCGACCATTTCCGCGATTTCTTGGTAGCTGTATTCTTCGATATCGGCGAGGATGACGACCTGACGCTGCTCCGACGAGAGCGCCGCGAGCGCTTTGGAGAGCGGTTCGCCGAGTTGGCGCTCGACGTAGTCGTCGATGGGCGTAACCGCGAGAGGGCGTTCCCCGCCGAAGACCTGAGGTGCGTTGTCTTCAGGGATCTCTTCTTGGAAACGTCCTTTTCGGCGTCTTAGTTCATCTCTGTGAAGATTCGTTACGATCCGGTAGATCCACGAGAGGAAAGACGTGCCGGGAACGAACGATTTCCACGCCCGGAACACGCGAATGAAGGCCTCTTGCGTGAGGTCTCTTGCGTCCGTCTCGTTGCCCGTCAAGCGGTAGGCGAAATTGTACGTCGCCTTGCCGTATTCGGTCATCGCCCGTTCGAGGAATGCGTTCTGTTCCGCAGTCGGTGCCTCGGCGGGCGCGCGGCTGGCTCCCATCTTTCCGCTACTTGTGTCGAACGCTCGAAAAACCCGTTAGCCGCCGCCGGAGAGATCGACGATCATTTCGGTCACGAACGCGACCGCGAAGCCGGCCGTTACCATCGACGTTGCGGAGATCGTGACGCCGGTCTTTTTGAGGACGCTCCACAGTTCGCCGATGACGAAGACGAGCGCGCCGATGGCGGTGGCGAGGAAGAAGATCGAGAGCACGGGCGTCTGGAACGTGTAGCCGATCATCGTGCCGACGAACGTCGGGCCGCCGGCGACCAGACCCGCGAGGCCGATCTGCGCCCACGACGGGATCATCTTTCCGGCGAGCGGTGCCGCGACGCCGAAACCTTCGGTCGCGTTGTGCAGCGCGAAGCCGATGATCAGCCCCGCCGCGATGCTGGTCGCGCCCGACGCCGCCGACGCGCCGATCGCGAGGCCTTCGGCGAAGTTGTGCGCGCCGATGCCGATCGCGATGATCGCGGCGAGCACGAGCGGATTGTCCGAAACTTTCTGTGCCGTGCTCTTTACGAGCGTGGTCGACATCGCGCCGAGGCCGACGAGACCGAGCACGAGGCCGGCTCCGAGTGCCAGCACGCTAGCCACCGGGAACTGCGAGCCTTTGTGCCAGAGCACGAGCGACGCGTTGACCGGAATGATCGCATTCATCGAGATCTCGATGACGAGAAACACGAGGATGCCGATCGCGAATGCGTTGAGAATGTTGACCTGCGCCGGCTTGAGCCGCTTCGCTCGTGCGATCGGCAGACCGAGGAAGATCGTCAAGCCGGCGAACGCGCCGAGACCGGCGGTCTGCCAGAACGACAGTGCGCCGGCGGGGCCTTTCTGCGTGGGCGATCCGGCTTGCATCGTATCCTTGCCGCCCATGTCTTTCATCATCGCGGTATACATCGCGGTCTCGAGATTCGGCGTGCCTTTGTAGTGAATCGCGGTGATGAGGCCGTCGGGCATGCCGTCGCCGTCTTCGATGTGGTCGAGGACGTGGCAGTGCACCATCCACGTGCCCGGCTTCGCATCGGCGACGATCGTCGTGTCTATGCGCTGGCCGGGCCCGATCTCGACCGTATCTTCGACATCTTTGTTTTGCAGCGGCAGCGAGTCTCGCGCGATGACGGTCATGTAATGACCGTGCGTGTGCATCGTGTGAAAGTTTTCGGCGGAGATGTTGATCCAGCGCACGCGCACTTTTTCACCGCGCGAGACTTCGATCGGTTTGGTCGTCGGATACTCGCGGCCGTTGAGCGTGAATTCGCTCTCGCCCGAACTCTGGATATACCAGGCGGAGACGATCTCGAGGTAGTCCGCAGCGACGATCTCTTCGGGCCGCGGATGCGCCGGGTTGACGATGATGCCGCCGTAGAGACCGGCGTTGAGGACCGCTTTGCGATCGTGCGTGTGGTAGATGAACGTGCCCGGTGCGCTCGCGACGAAGGAATACGAAAACTTGCCATGCGGCGGGACCATCGCCTGCGACGACCCCGGCACGCCGTCCATGTCGGGGTCGATGTCGTGGATTCCGTGCAGATGGATCGTATCGCTGATGTCGAGTTCGTTACGATAGTTGATGACGACGCGATCGCCCTCATCGGCGACGATCGTCGGACCGGGGACGACGCCGTTGTAGGTCTTTGCGAGAACGGTCAGACCGTTCTTGAGCGTCCACGGCGCGTAGCGCGCGACGAGCGTAAACGTCTTCGTTTTGCCCCGAACGACGGGGATCGCTTCGACCGTACCGTCCGCGCGCGGCTTCGATTTCGACTCGCCGGGAAACGGCGTCGGCATCGTCGCCGGTACGGTGATCGGCTGCATGCCGACGGGCGGACCGCCCGACGTCTGGCTGCCTTCGTCGGCGTCGGCTAGCGCGGGGCTGGCGGCGAGTGCGAACAGCGCGAGGTAAGCGGTCGCTGCAAAGCCGGCGAGGCCGCGACGAAGTGAGTTTAGCCTAGACATGGAGTTAGGTATGCCTTACTCGCGCGCCTCGAAACGCCCTGCGCTGCGCGAAAACGCCTTAACGGGCGTTTATTGAGAACGGCGCAACTTCCAAAGCGTTCCCGCCTCTGAACTGCAGCCACATGCTGTACGTCCCCGGCGTCGCAACGCGGATGCGGAAGGTCATCTTCGACGGTACCCGCGTTCCGGGCGCGAGTTCCCGCTCGTCCATCGCCATCCCGGGCATCGACATGTCCATCGCGGCGCCGGGTTTCGCGCCCGGGACGTCGGGATGGACGTGCACGTAGTCCAGCGTCCGGTCGTCGATGAGGACGATGTGTGCGACCGCGCCGAGGTACGACGTGAGGTCGGTCGCGGGTCTGCCCTGCCGGGTCACTTCGGCCACGATCGGCGTTTCGCGACCGGCCTCGACCGTGGTCTTGTCGAGCGACACGCGGTACGGGCCGGCTCTGCCGGTCTCCACCTTCGGTGTCGGGGTGCCAAACGCCGAACGGGGACCCAATCGCGCTTCGAATCGAAAGACGGTTTGCGCGTCGCCGTGCGGCACGGTGTCGGCGTAGACTTCGTACGTTCCGGGCACGGGCGGCGTGACGGATAGCCGAAAGTGCCCGTCGATGCCCAGGCGCGGGTGCAGGTGCTCGAACGTTACCGACTCTTTGGGGACGCCTCTCGAGATCACGATGAGATGGATCCGTTGCGTCATCTCGACATCGTACTCGCGAACGGTCTTCCCGCCGCGCGTCTCCCAAAAATCGATGCTCGAGGTGAAGTGCCCGGTCGGTGTGACGACGAGGTGGCCGCGCGTCGCCGGGCGGCTTCCCGGTAACGCCGAGGCGCCCTCGTAGCGCACCGCGGCGTCGCGCTCCGCCGCGCCCGCAGATGCGGACGTGAGGCCGAGCGCCGCAAGCGCCGCGAGAGCGAGCGGTTTTAGAATGGCGCCGTCACCCGTACGTCGGCCCGAAAGCCTTCGCCGTATTGCGTGGTGTTGAAGCCGTTGTTCACTTTGATCAAGTACTTAACGTTTGCGAGATTCTGCACGTTGACAACGAAGCCGAGCGCCTTGGGAGAACTCGTTCCCGCTTCGCGGCCGATCGAAGCGCCGAGCGTGAGATGGGGTGGCAAACGTCCGTTGCCGTTCTGAAATTCGACGGGGTAGCCCGTGCCGTATTCGGGCTCGACCGACGCGAACCACGCCTTCTTCGTTCCGAAGCGGTGCGTGTAATCGAACGTCGACGCAAACGTCTGGTCGTGGTCTTCCGGCGAGAGCGTCACGTCGCTGGGATCGGTGTCGGGCGGGAAGAGGAACGTGCTGCCGGAGATGCCGCCCGCGCGCGAGCTCGACAGCGAAGCGGAATAGGTCATCGAGTCCGCACCGAAGCGGGCGTCGACGCGGCCCTCGACGCCTTTGGCGATGCCGATCGTATTGTTGAAAACCGCTTCGATCGGGGTCAGCGCGAGCTGGGTCGTATCGAGCACGTTGCGGACGTCGCGCTTCCAGAAATTGACCGTGGCGCGAGCCTGCGGCGTGAACGCGTGCGCGAGCCCGAATTCGTAGTACGAATCGTGCTCGGGCTGCAGGTTGTACGCCGCCGTTCCGCTCGCGCCGCCGACGATCACGGCCGCGCGCCGCGTGTCCTCGATGAACGGGGCGGCATAGAGCTGGCCGTAGTACGCGTGGAGCACGTCTTGCGGATCGATCTGGCCGTTGACTTCGATGCGGGGCGAGAGTTGCGCGCCGCCGACGTAGCCCGTCGAATGATCGTAGCGCATACCGCCGAGCACCGAGAAATACGTCGTCGGCGTCCATTTGTCTTGAATGTAAGCGCCGAACGACGTGCCGCGCTGAGCCGAACTATCGAAGAAGTTCTGCGGTGCGCCGTTCGCGTCGAAATACGCGATCTGTTCGTTGCCGTGGAAGTTCTCGACCGAGTCGTCGATGCCGGCCTTGATCGCGTTCTGTCCGAACACGTGAAAGTGATTGACGCGCACGCCGTAAAACTCCGAACGCCGGTCCTGAACGAGGCCGTCGAGATTGGAGAACGTGCCGTCGCCGTTGTCGATCATGCCGGCCGTATCGCTCGCAAGGTCGCCGTTATACGCGACGCGATCGTAGCGATACCAGGGCGCGATTTGGGTGAACGAATTGCCGTCCTTCGCATTGTTCGTATAGACGAAGTTCGCGAAACGGTCGAATTCACGCTGCGTGTCGTCCGTGTTGCCGGGCACGAACACGGGATCGTCCACCGAGTCGACCGTGTTGATCGGAATTTGAAAACCCGCATAGTTGTTCGAGAAGTCGAATGCGAGCGTGTCGCGCGCGCCGATGTTCGTGATCGTGCGCAAGAACTGATTGGACTGATTGGAATTGTCGTGTAGGTAGTCGAAGGTCGGCGAATCGATGCCGCGATCGGTGCGCTCTTCGTTGAGGTTGAGGAACACGCGCGTGCGGCCGAGCGTCACGGATTCGGCGAGCGAGCCTTGCGCGGTGCCGTAGCTGCCGTCGCCGATCGTGAGCGATCCTTTCTCCGGCGCGTCGAGATCGTTCGAGCGATGGCTCAGGATGTTGACGACCGCGCCTTGGCGCGAGCCGCCGAACTCGGCCGGAAACGCGCCGGTGAAGACTTCGAGCGAATCGATCGAGCGCGGGTCGATGACCTCGCTGAAGTTCGAAGTCGTGCCCTGCGGCAACGGCACGCCGTCGAGTTCGTAGGTCAAACCGTGGAAGCCGTGCGCGACCGGTTCGTTATAAGAGAAGCGCACGATGCCAGGCAGCGTTTCGATGAGGCTGTCGAGGCTCTGGTTGTCGGGCAGCGCGGCGATCTGCGCGCGGCTGACGGAATTGACCGAGACCGGCGCCGAGCCCGCCCCTTTGACGAACGCGGTCTGCGCGTGACCGATGACCTGCAGCTGTAGTTCGATCGAAAGGTTGACCACCGAGTCGCTTTGCACTTCGACCGGCTGGGTGAAATCGGGAAGTCCGTCGCGGTGGATTGCGAGGGTGTAATGACCGAACGGCACCCGCGAGAAGGTGAACGTGCCCGCGGCGTCCGTCGTCGCACGTAGGGTCGCGGCGTCGCCGCTGAGCGTGACCGCGGTGTTGGGCGCGGGCTTACCGCCGCTGACGGCGGTGCCGCGAACGAGACCCGTGGTGTCGGCGAACGCCGCCGATGAATACAAAACAAAAGCCGTGGCACACGCGGCCACGCAGAACTTACGCATAGGAGCTCCTCGAACGAAAAAAGTGAGGTCGGACTATGCGGGGAGCGGGGGTGCGCGGCCGCGCGTGGTGCGCGCGACGTACGTGCTCGTTGCGGAGAATGCGAGAACCGGGCCGCGAGCGGCGCGCGACGACGAGAGTCGCGGCAGCGCTTCGCAAACGCGCGCCGAGTCGTAGCCGGCGCGTAGAGCCGAAGCTTCCAAACGCCGCGAGCAGATCGCCACGAGGAGTGCCGAGGGTACGAGGGCGAGCAGGGCGCCGAGACTGCCGGGCGCGAGAGCGAGATGCCCTTCGATGGCCTCCATCGCGAGGAACGCCAGCGCGCCGCCCGCGGTGAGCGTCGCCCAAAGGTAGCCGTCGCTGGCAGAAGTCGCGATTGATGGACGGGACGGCCGGCCGAAATACCCCGCCCCGAACGTCCAACCGGCGAGCGCGGCGAGCGCTGCAAAGAGGCCGAAGAGCAGAACGGCGGCATGGCCGCCTCCCGGAACGTGATCGGCTCCAAAACCGGCAACGTGGGCGACGACCGCAACGGAAAGGGCCAGCGGCAGAGCCGCGGCCGCTCGGCGCAGGGTCATGTGCGGTGCGATGCTTCGCGGGAGACTCGGCGCCCTCTAATCGCCGTCTCAAAGGGCCGCTCGAGCCCCGCAAGACGGCCCGCAAACCCCTGCAAGGGACCGGCCGCGGGGGTTCGAACACACCCCGCCCGGCCAGACCCCATGGCTCGGAAACTCCCGTATTACCGAGGCGAAATGCGATCCACACGTCCGCGCAAGGTGCCCCACGAGTCGAGCGATGCCGTCGGCCTCGTCGTCGCGCTGCTGGTGCGCTACCCGGAAGTCGCGACGATTCTCTCCCATCCGACGGACGGCACCGTCACGCTGTCGTTCGCGATTCGCGACGCCCTCGATCGGGTCAACGCGACGAGCGCACGCGAGTCCGTCGTGGAGCACGTCCGTTCGCTGCTCGAAGTCACGGGCGAGATCGCCGAGGTCGTTTCGGTCGCCACCGAAAGCGATCGCGCGATGAGCTTCGTGCGCGTCACGCGCGACGCGCGCAGTTTCACGCGCGACGAGCTCGAGATGCTAGTTACGCTGCTCGACGACCGGTTCGGAACGCGGCTCGTCAAAAGCCTCAGCGCCGAAGACGAAGGCTTGGAAGACGAAACGCCCGACGATCTCATCGAATACGCGCTCGAAGCGCTGCGCGATCCGCAGCACAAGCGCAGCCTCGTCGGCTTTCGCGAAGAGAAGCGCGTGCTCGTGTATTTCGTGGCGTCGCCCAAGAAGGCGAAGGCCCGCGCGTCCCGAGCGTGATCGTCGACTTTCATTCCCATACGCTCGAGAGCGATGGGACGCTCGCGCCTGCCGATCTGGTCGCCGCGATGGGCAAACGCGGTGTCGAGATCTTTGCGATCAGCGATCACGACACGCTCGGAGCCTACGCGAAACTCGATCTCTCCGCGATCCCGGCAACGGTCGTGACGGGCATCGAACTCAACACGACCTATCGCGGCAACGAAGTGCACGTTCTCGGGTATGCGTTCCCGGTCGACTCGCCCGCACTAGTCAAAGCGATCGCCGATAATCGCTCGGAGCGGGTCGCGCGCGCGCAGCGCATGGTCGCGAACCTCGTGCGCGCGGGTTACGACATCGACATGAAGGCGGTGCGCGCCGAAACCGGACACGACGACAGCACGATCGGACGTCCCCACGTCGCACGCGCGCTCGTGCGGGCGGGGTACGTGCCCGATCTCGAAACCGCGTTCCGGCAACTGCTCACCACGGGCAAACCCGGTTACGTGCCCTCTCTTTATATGACTCCGCAGCGTGCCGTCGAACTGGTGGTGCGCGCGGGCGGCGTCCCGGTGCTCGCGCATCCCGGCCGGCTCCAGGACGAGTCGATCATCGAAGAACTCGTCGAGATCGGTCTGCTGGGAATCGAAGTGTTCTATCCGACGCATTCCGCGGGCCAGATCGCGCACTTCCGCAACGTCGCGACCGAGTTCGGTCTCGTGATGACGGCGGGCTCCGACTTTCACGATCTGCGGTACAATCCGCGCGGTGTCGGAATGGACGTCGAGAAAGAAGACATCGTGGGCTTCCTGGATCTCGTGCTGTGACGGCGCTGGTCGCACCGCCGACGCTACGCCGCACGCTCGGCATCTTCGGCCGGCCGTTCTTCGAAGTGCCGGAGTATCTGCGTACGATCTCGCGCGACAACGGTCCCTTCGTGCGGTTTTCGAATCCGCTCACCACGTATTCGTTCATCGACGACGCGGGTTACGCCGAAGAGCTCTTCGTCTCCAAGTCCGGGGCGTTCATGAAAGGCCGCGGGACGCAGCGCCTCAAGGCGCTGCTCGGTGACGGTCTGCTGACCGCCGTGCAACCCGAGCACCTCAAGCATCGCCGCATCGTGCAGCCCGCTTTCCATCGCTCGCGCATCGACGCGTTCGGCGAGGTCATCGTGAGATTCACGCGCGACCGCGTGAGAGGCTGGCCCGTCGGTTCGACGATCGACGTCCATCACGAGACGATGCAACTCGCGCTCGACATCGTCGCGCGCACCCTCTTCGGCAGCGATCTCTCGCATGAGAAGCAGACGATCTCGGACGCCCTCGACGACGCGCTCGAAGTCTTCCCGCTGATGCTCATGCCGTTCTCCGAACTGCTCGAGAATC